>JAATFC010000136.1 GCA_015655435.1 Chitinophagales bacterium
GTCAATACGGGAAAGGATTATTTGAAAATAATATACAATTAAGTCCAATACATTATTGTCAATATCAACATTTTAGGAAAGTGCCGTGGCGCATTCGTCCAATAGCAACTGTGGATTTATCGCCGCTGTACCCAATTCTTCGCAAACCAATCCTCCGGCGAGGTTAGCCATGGACGCGGCAAGTTGCATGTCTCTTGTCAAGGCAAATACAACGGAAGCGACGGCAATAACGGTATCACCTGCTCCACTTACGTCTGCAATATTTCTTAGGAAAGCTTTTTGACGGAAGAAATCTTTGTCATTTTGGAAAAAAATACCGTTTTCCGAAAGCGTTATGAGAGAGGTTTTGTGGTTCAGTTTTTCATACAAAAGCGTGTGTATCTTTTTCAGGTTTTCGTCCGAAACACTCATGTCCGAAAGCCCCAATGCCTCCGTTACTTCCTTGAGGTTGGGTTTGAAAATATCCACGTCCTTGTAGCAGAAGAAGTTTTTACTTTTGGAGTCAACCGAAACGATGATGTTATGTTCCTTGCATATGGCGATGACGGACTGTATGACTGTGGGAGTCAGTACACCTTTGTTGTAGTCTTCCAATATGACGATGGACGGATTTTCGTTGTCTACATATTTTTTGAAAGAATCAATTAGGGCATTCTCTACTTCTGCGGATAGCGGTTTGATTTCTTCATAGTCGATGCGCATCATCTGTTGGCTGCGCCCCATGATTCTTATCTTGTTGGTCGTGGGTCTGTCCGCATCACGGATGATATAGGACGTGTCGATTCTGTTTTTTTCCAATAAAGAAGAAAGAATGTCTGCATCATCGTCTTTTCCAATGACCGAAAAAATGGTTGTTGGAGCGAGCAATGCTTCTGTGTTCAACGCGACGTTGGCAGCACCTCCAATACGAAACTCTTTTCTCTTGATGGACACAACAGGCACGGGTGCTTCGGGTGATATGCGGTCGACCTGTCCCCACCAATACGTGTCCAGCATGACATCGCCAACTACGGCTGTTTTTATCTGTGCAAACTGTTCGAATAATTCCTTATAGTTCCGCATTTTTTCCTTTTTTTCGGACTGCAAGGTAATAAATCGGGATTCCTATTGCAACAATTATTAATCCGGGAAGTGAGGTTTGCCATTTGTATATCAATAAGGCAATAGCCATCGTTCCTGCCACGATAAAATACAATATTGGTAAAATCGGAAAGCCAAATGCTTTGTACGGACGTTCGGCATTGGGTCTTGATTTGCGTAAGCGAAATATTCCCCAGATGGTCAGCATATAAAATCCCAACGTTACAAAAACCACGTAATCCAACAGCAGTCCATACTTTCCGCTTAGGCAGAGTATGCTTGTCCAGATACATTGCGCCCACAGAGCCCAACTTGGAACACCGTTTTTGTTGAGTGTTCCCGCCTGCGGCAAAAACAGTTTGTCTTTTGCCATGGAATAATAGACGCGCGCACCGGAAAGTATCAGTCCATTGTTGCATCCAAATGTGGAAACCATAATCATGACGGCGATAACCATAGTCCCAACTGGCCCGAAAATATTGACAGATACAGCCGTTGCAACCCTATCTTGCACCGCAAATGCTATATTGTTGGCACTTTCCATAGGGTAGCTGTTCCCTTGCAATGAAGGAAGGAGCGGCAATACGCCGGTGTACATAATATTGGTAAGCAGATAGATGACGATGACGATAGTTGTTCCCAGAAAAAGGCTCAGTCCGACGTTTTTCTTCGGGTTTTTTATTTCTCCGGCGATATACGTCACGTTTTCCCAAGCGACGCTACTAAAAACCGAACCAACCATTGCGGACGCAATCAGTCCGATGCTGAGGAAAAAGCCATTGTTGCCTTGAAAGAGCGACCAACCTGTTTGCTTGTTGTTGGCATCCAGTATAGGGGTTGTGTGTTGCAAGTTAAATGCGTTGGACCAGTTCCCATGCCAAACTTCCTTGTTGAATCCCAATATAAAACCGAACAATATCAACCCAAAAAGCGAAAGCAGTTTGGCTGAGGTAAAAATGCGCTGGATGAGCTTTCCTTCCTTTACGCCACGTGTGTTGATAAGCGTTAGGAAAATAACCAAAGCTATTGAGACTAACTGCGCTGGATATAGTTTAAATGAGTCTCCTATCTGGAAAATAATATTCTTGTCTTCAAGTGTCAGTGCCGGAAAGAAATATCCTGCAAACTTGCTGAATGCAACACCTACTGCAGCTATCGTTCCGGTCTGAATAACGGTGAAAAAACTCCATCCGTACAGAAAACCCGTAAGTGGATTGTAGGCTTCTTTTAGGTAAATATACTGTCCACCTGCCTTCGGAAACATTGCGCTCAGCTCACCGTAACTTACGGCTGCGGCTATCGTCATAAAACCCGTGATTGCCCATACCAAAATCAGCCAGCCTGCACTTCCGATATTGCGCGTCATGTCGGATGCAACGATAAATATACCAGAACCGATCATGCTGCCAGCAACGAGCATCGTTCCGTCAATCAGTCCAAGACTTGCCTTAAAACTTTCAGTAGATTGCGTTTTCTCCATTGTCAATAGTTTGCCGATGAAGATACGGCAATAAATCTTTTGGGAATATTTCTCCCGCAATATTGTGGTAAAAATAAATAAATATTAGAGCGGAAGCTGTCCAATATAGTTCATGACGATATCCGTCGCGCCCGTACGTTTTTGTACAAAATTGCCTGCAGCTTCTGACGATTTCTGTAATATTTCCGTATTGGAAAAAAGAGTTGTTAACTGCGGAACCAAAGCATTTGGTTCGCTGGATGAAAATCCGCCACCCGCGTATATCAATTCCTGTGCTTCATAGTTTTTTTCAAAATAAGGACCGAACAATACGGGTTTTCCGAAAACGGCCGCTTCCAGTATATTGTGGATTCCTTTTGTTCCCCACGCGCCGCCGACATACGTAACTGTGGCATAACGGTACAGCCTGCTGAGCATGCCGATATTGTCGATTATCAATATGTTGGCATTCGTTTTTTCTGGTTCGTTTTTGTATTGGGAAAAACGGATGGCGGTGGGAAATTTTTTCAGACAGTCATTGACTCTTTCGTCCGAAATATCGTGTGGTACGATGATGTGTTTGATTTCGGGATGAGCCAATACAAAAGGTGCAAAACAGTTTTCGTCTTCTGCCCAAGTGCTTCCCGCCACGAAAACAGAATTGTCTTGACAAAACTGTTCAATCAAAGGTATAGGTTGCCAGTTTTTTGCAATTTCTACCACTCGGTCAAATCGGGTATCGCCACTTATAGTCGCATTCGTTATTTCAATCGTTTTTAGTAAGTCTAGAGACTCCTTATTTTGAACAAAAAAATGACGGAAACACGCCAAGTCTTTTTTGAAAAATTCACCGTACTGCTTGAAAAAAAGCTGGTCTTGCCTGAATACGGCTGAAATCAACAAAAGCGGAATGTCGTTGGTTTTCAGCGTCTGCAAATAGTAATGCCAAAATTCATATTTTACAAAAATTGCTAGTGTGGGTTTGCATATTTCCACAAATCTGGCAGCGTTTTCTTTACTGTCGCTAGGTAAGTAAAAAATATAGTCTGCACCGTTATAGTTCTTTCGTATTTCGTAACCGGAAGGGGAGAAGAACGTAAGCAAAATTTTATAGTTGGGATATTGCACTTTGAAAGCTTCCAATACGGGGCGTCCCATTTCAAATTCGCCTAGAGAGGCACAATGCATCCACAATAAAGGTTGTTGATTATCTCCGACTGTATTTTGCAGATTCTGAAAAATATTCCTGCGGCCTTTTACCCATAGTTTAGCCTTTGGGTTGAAAAGGGAAGCTATCTTGATTCCCGCAGGATAGAGTTTGCAAAATATGTCGTAGGTAAATGCCAAACTATAATTTTTTTAACGTGAGATTGGAATTGAGGTTATTTAGTTTTTTGTAAAAATCGTATCGGATACCTGAAATATTCAAAAGCTATGAGATTTCTCCTTTCAGTCGAAATGACGCGACTATCTTCAGTGTGAAATAAAAAATTAAACGTCATTTCGACCATAGGGAGAAATCTTTTGAATACGCTAAACAACTTCATAATCTAAGGCCATCTTCAATCCATTGCTTTTATTGTATTCTATAATTTTTGAGTCATAAATCTATTAAGAAAATCGGAAAACTGCTCAGGCTTTATCCATTCCATCGACAAATCACGTTTGAACCAGGTCATTTGTCTTTTGGCATAATGGCGTGTATTGGTTTTTATTTTTTCAATAGCGGTTTTCAGGTCGGATTTATTTTCGAGAAAATCAAATATTTCGGAATAGCCAACCGTCTGCAAGGCATTGAGATTTTTGTAGGGCAGAAGATTTTTTACTTCTTCGACCAACCCGTTTGCTATCATAGCATCCACACGTTGGTTGATACGGTCGTATAACTGCTCGCGTGGCCACTCAATTGCAAATTCCCGTATGGAAAAATCACGCTGCTTGCCGCTATTGGAACGAAAGTCCAATATGGATTTTCCGGTAGATTCCACTATTTCTAATGCGCGCATCAATCTTTGCGGATTTTCTTTTTCTTCCGTGAGGTTCCAATATCGAGCATCTTTTTCCGAAACCTGATTTTGCAACCAAGACAATCCCTGCGTTTCATATTGGTGGACGATGGATTCACGAAGTGATTTGTCTATATTGGGCATATTGTCCAGTCCTTCGCAC
>JAATFC010000372.1 GCA_015655435.1 Chitinophagales bacterium
GCATCGCGCTGGTCTTCTCCAAAGACCTCGCCTATTTTATGCTCATTATGGACAACATTGACATTTCTGCTCGTAGAAAAACCTTACCAATACACTTCCGACACTATTGGGCTTTTCGGAATGTTAGGAATTGCTAGAGCTTTGTTTGCCCCAATGATTGGAAAAGCTTCTGATAAAGGAGGTTCTGATAAAACTCAACTGATTTCAAGTATTATCTTATTAGCCGGTTCATTGATTGTTTTTCTACTTCCGAATTATCTTCTATCAATTATTTTAGCTGTGATTTTCATTGATGTTGGCGTACAATCTATCCAAATAACAAATGTTGCTTTGATTTACAGATTGGACCAAAAAGCGAACAGCAGAATCAATACCATTTATATGACCTCCTATTTTGCAGGTGGAGCTTTGGGAACTTTTATCGGTCTAAAATGTTGGGAATTGGGCGGTTGGCATTATGTTGGCATTCAGCTTGTTGTATTTAGTTTATTTATATTTTTAATGAATATATTTAAAACAGTAAAACCAAATTAGAATAAACAAATATGAAAACTTCATTCTCATTATTAATGATCTTTTTAGGAATACAAATATCATTAGCGCAAACACTGAAAACAATCTCTTATAAAGACGGAATCCAAAAACTCAACGGACTTGTAACTTCCAACACAGGAAAAAAACTTCCGGGAGTTTTGATTTTACCTGCCTGGAAAGGCATTGATGAGGAAGCCAAAACCGCTGCATTGGAATTACAGAAACAAGGTTATATCGCCTTCGTTGCCGACATCTATGGCGAAGGAAATATCCCAACCGACAATGCCGCCGCAGCAAAAATCGCAGGCAGTTACAAACAAGACTACAAAGCATATCAACAAAGAATCTCCGCTGCTTTGGAAGAATTGAAGAAGCTAGGTGGAAATCCTGAAAAAATCGCTGTCATTGGATACTGTTTCGGAGGAACCGGTGCGCTGGAAACTGCAAGAGCAGGTTTTCCCGTTGCTGGAATAGTTTCTATTCACGGTGGATTGGCAAAAGGAAACGACAGGCTAAATGTTCCCATAACAACAAAAGTTCTCATAGAAAATCCTGCAGATGATGAAAGTGTAAAACCAGAAGACCTTGCCAATCTAATTGCCGAATTAAAAGTGGGAAAAACCGATTGGCAAATCATTACTTATGCCAATTCCAAACATACTTTTACAAGTCCTGATTCTCCGGATTATAATGAAGTGATGGCAAAAAGAGCCTGGAGTCATACATTGGCTTTCCTGAAAGAAATTTTGAAATAAAACTTATTCTTAATAAAGAGTTAAATTACCATATATCAAGTCTGCATTATCACTTAACACGTAAATTTATTGAATAATAAAAATCATTAAAATGGAAATAACAGCCGCATTAGTAAAAGAAAAAGGTGGTAACTTTGAGTTAGAAAAAATAAGCCTGGACGAGCCAAGAGCAGACGAAGTTCTGGTAAAAATCGTCGCAACTGGCACTTGCCACACCGATATGGCAGCAAGAGACCAACAAACTGGAACAACTCCTTTTCCTATTGTACTGGGACACGAAGGTGCCGGAATCATAGAAAAAGTAGGTGAAGGGGTTACAAATCTAAAACCGGGAGACCACGTTGTCTTAACTTTTGGTTTCTGTGGAGAATGTTACACTTGCCAGCACGGAAAACCAACTTATTGCGAGAATTTCCCTGGATTAAATTTTGCAGGTGCTCGTCTAGATGGTTCTCATAGTCATCATCATAATGAAGATGGTATTTTTGACAACTTCTTTTCTCAGTCATCATTTGCAACCTACGCTATTGCAAATAAAAGAAACGCCATCAAAGTTTCTGATAAAGCCCCATTGGAATTATTAGGACCATTGGGTTGCGGAATACAAACAGGTGCGGGTGCTATCATCAACTCGTTGCAAGTTTCTCCGGGAAAAACAGTCGTGATTTCGGGTGCAGGGGCAGTAGGTTTAGCAGCTTTGTTAGCTGCAAAAGCTTGTTCAGCTGGTCAGATTGTTTTGGTAGATATTAACCAGGAACGTTTGGATTTTGCTTTAGAATTAGGTGCGACCCATGTTATCAACAGTCGTAACGAAAATGTGATAGAAGCTTTACAGGCAATTTCTCCAAAAGGTTTTGATTTCGGCTTTGATACCACAGGCCGTAATGATGTAATTAATAACACTTTGGCCAATTTGAAATCTCTTGGTCAAATGGGAATTGTAGGTGTTGCCACAAAACCTTTGGAAGTTGAGATGAACGGCTATGTTTTAAAAGGCATCAAATTGA
>JAATFC010000142.1 GCA_015655435.1 Chitinophagales bacterium
ATAGTTAAATTCTTGAATCAACCCCCCTGTCCAAGGCGCTCTCGTCACCCCACTATATACTAATCCATTGGCTAACGTAGAGCTATCGGGATTGGACAGCGCATTATTATTACCGTCATATATCTGTGGATTTCCCTTGTTGTCCAGCCCAGCCTAACGGTAACTCCAGATACTGGCAGTATTATAACCATTCCTATATGCGGTAACATAATTGGAAGTCATTGTAAAATTGGTAGTTGGTACTTCTTTGGCTATATTGACATTATACGCTCCATTAATCGTCAACACATATGAGAACTTTTTGGTCTTAACCAATTCGCCTTGTAAGTAAAACTCCACACCTTTGTTCTTGATAAGACTATATGAATATTGGGAAGAAAGCCCAGTTGACGGATCCGTTGTCAATGGAACATAGGAACTCACGCCTGAAGTAGAATGGTTATAGTATCTCAAGTCAATATAATACTTATCGTTGAATATACCCAACTTGGAATGCATCTCAAAATTGGTATTCTTTGGCGGCATAGAATTGAAATTTCCATTGTTGGCGTAACTAAAATTACCGCTTGCCTGCATCCTATTGGTTTCCATCATAAGACCTAGACCCTGCATCGGGCTTATATCCTCAAGTCTCATATCAAATATTAACGAGCTGATTGTCTTACTCTTAAAATATGTTTCCCTTCCTATATCGTAGGAAAAATCACCGTTTACTTGAGAGTTTCCTTCGGGAGATTTATTATAGTTGACATTGAACCGAAATAGATTGTTACGGAGATTGAGAATGGCTCCGGCACTAACATACGTAGCTTTGCTACTGCTGTCCCAAGTCACCTCTCCAAGAGAATTTTCGCTACTCATATTGGATCGCTTCTGCGTATTGATAGCTACATTCATTTCAAAATGACCATTCCAAAATTGTGAGGTAAGTGTTTCAGATATCTTCTCGGACTTCTGTCCGCCTTGCTGACTGGGTAAATAACCGTTGACCCATAAGGAGTAGTTACCCCAATTGTTTTGATAATATCTTAGGTTGGTATACGACGTAGGAAGGTCGGGCATCTGCGTCTTACTATAGGACGTACTTACATCAAGTTTATTGAACCAACTTTCCACTGGCCGTTGGATAATTCGGTAGGTTCCGGAAACGCCCAATGTAGATAAAGTAGAATAAGTAGGAACCTGTCCATAATTAGGATTGTAGACATTGGTATAAGTACCATTGATAAATATTCGACTATTAAAGCTGTAGCCCAAACCCGCATTGACATTCAGATTTCGGTTGTTGGTCGAGTCGCCTTGTATGGAATTGAGCAACTGATACGGATATGCCGTGGTTGCGGTTCCAGATATTAATGAAGTATAATTGGTGATAGCTCCTTTAGGATCGGATGAAGGCAGGAAGATGGGAGTCCCTGTTTCTGTAGTAAAGTTATAACCGTACATAGTATTATAAGCTGGAGTACGCAAACTATACAAATAACCTCCACCGCCGATAGATGCACTTATCCTATGCTTGCCTATGGTCTTAGAATAAGACAAGGCGGTCCTGACATTGAGTTGTCGTTCCCTCCTTTTGGTTTTGCTCATTATATCGCCATACGGAACATAGAAATTGATTCCGTTCGCTGTGTATTCCCCATAAGTATTGACCAGATTTCTAACTCTACTTGTATTTTTTCCTGCATGATCGTCGACATTAGTATTGCTCATCGTATAATAAACCGATGTCGCCCATTGAAATCCATTAAAAACATTATAATCAATATTAAGTCTGGCTTGGGCTTGTAGAAGGTTCGATCTATTGTTCGTATTCCTCGCATCCTCAAGTAAGTTAGTACCAAACTCGTGATAACCTTTTTCCATCAGCGTCTTATTCACGTCCTGACTTAAATTTGCATAATCATATACATAATTGTTCTGATTGTCTAGCAGCATCTGATATGGCTGGAGCTTGCTATTTGGGTCAAACGTTGTTCCCGTACGAGTACGAGAACCAGTCAGATTAACGTATAGTTGCATTCTCAGTCGATCATCCAATAGCTTAAGATCGTTGTTAAGATTTAATCCGAACTTGTGGCTATTATTTCCCAATGCATTGGAACTGGACGTACCATAAGTTCCTATCGCAGAAAAATTATAATGCGGGACCGAACCAAACACAGACAATGTATGGTTTTGATTGAATGTATTTTGCATCAACATATTCAACTGAGACTCGTTGTTTAACAATTTTAGGGAATCCCAACTCTGGTTAAATGTACTTTCGGATATTATGTTGCTCTGCTTTTTAAATACGAGCATCTGTGCCGGATTGAGCCCCAATGGGGTATTACCGTAGTTTGATTAGGAGATCATGCCGGAATCCACAAGGTCTCTCATATAATCCAATACGTCGGCAGAGTTAGCCAACTGCATATTATCTCTACTATATTTGGGGGCTGGAGAATAATAAAAATTGGAATTATAATTCATCGTCAAAGAGCCTCTTTTAGGACTCTTGGTTTTTACCATAATAATACCCCCACTAGCTTTCGGACCCCATTTGATTAATTCTTTTGGATCTTTTATTACTTCCACAGATTCCACGTTCGCCATTGGATAGTCCGCGGGAAATTCATCTTTGGGAAATCCATCTATAACCACAAGCATACCGGTAATATTGGAGGAAAAATTGTTAGCTCCCCTTAACTGCGGAACTAAGGCGGAAGAAACAGAGGTCTGTGTAACTATATGAATCAGTTGTAAATTATAACCGGGCAAACTAGTCTGATTGTTCAGCAATGCATCGATTATTTTTTGCCCGTCCGTAGGTCGATAGGCAAGATATTCCTCTACGCTAAAATGTCTAAACGTAGTACCATGATATTCGTAGACATCTGTAACAATTTTCTTACTGGAATTGACAAACTGTAGACTAAGCCCCGGAATCGTACCCTGTAATACCTGCGCCAGATTCATATATGATCTAGTCGTAAGGTCGACGGACATAGTTGGATCCTTTTTTTTGAAGAGAGGGGACATGGACACTTGCACGTCGGGAAGCGACACCCTGTTCTCTACCAAACTTACATCAAAATCGTTTTCGCCATTATATATAATTTCCTTCGGAATATATCCGACTGCAGAAAAAACAAGTTTATTGCCTAACTCTACAGGCACCTGAAATGTTCCATTGGCATCACTATACAATGCAATCTCCTCTCCCTGCGTATTTTTGTAGCGAACACCTA
The DNA here is from genome assembly GCA_015655435.1 of Chitinophagales bacterium. GTDB lineage: Bacteria > Bacteroidota > Bacteroidia > Chitinophagales > Chitinophagaceae > Rhizosphaericola. The sequence continues at coordinate 3,234 of JAATFC010000142.1, forward strand.
CGCCCGACAATGGAAGACCTGCTACGTCTGTAACATGTCCGACGACCAATCCCAAAGATTTGGAACCACCACTTTTATTTCCTGACTTCTCCCTAAGGACAATAGTTTTGTTTGTTATCGAAAATTCAATCGGCTGATTCGAAAATATTTTTTCCAACACCTCTCTCAACTCCTTGTTCGTTTCGTGAATTGTAACAGGGCGTGACTTCTGGAGCAGTTCTTTTTGGAAAAAGAAATCATAGCCTGTTTGTTTGGTCAGATCTTTTACAACATCTTGAAGAGATGCATTAACCTTGTCAACAGTTACCTTTTGTGCCTGCACATGCGAAAAACACAAAACTGCAGCCAGACACAGAAAGAAAGCATACCTGTGCTTCATCGTACCGAAAAACTTGTTGCGCTTGCCCTGAACGCTCTTGACTATTTGCATTGACCGCATGGCGTTGTCCGTATTGCTCTTCCTATTACCGTGTCCATAACCAATACTTCCATTAATAAGCATAATTAGATTATAGTTTGAGAATGATAAATCAAAATGTGAGTGTCTAGTAGTCCTTTTAAGTAAAATGAGATTTGAATAGTTAAATGCGTTCTTATTTTTTCATTTGTTTTACATAAATAGTCTTGTTGTTCAGCTCGCAGAGGAGACCTGCCAACTCCAATACCTTCAATACTTCCGAAAGGTTTTGACTCATCGGTGTACGCCCATAGTATTGTGTTTTTTTGTTGTAGTCTTTTTCGTACACTACCTGGACGCTGTACCATCTCTTCAACTGGTTCATAATCGTCTCTACATCCATGTTGTCAAAAGAGAACTTGCCTTTAGTCCAAGCGACAGCAGACTCCGGATCACATTTTTCTACAACCAGATTGGTGTTGCTAACAGTATCCATCAATGCCCGCTCTCCGGGATTCAATATGTTTTTTATCACACCATTACTGACCTCAACCCTTCCCTCGAGTAATGTCGTTGTAGCGACTCCCCCATCACCGTATGTATTGATGTCGAAATGAGTACCCAAAACTTTTACATTCATCCTTGTACTATTGACCACAAAAGGTCTGCGACTATCGTGCGTTACTTCAAAATAAGCATCGCCCGTCACGGAAACATACCTTTCTCCATCCGAAAACGCAGCGGGAAACGTAATGGAACTCCCAGCATTAAGCCATACATGGCTTCCGTCAGACAGAACAAGGTCAACGATCTTGCTACCCTCTGGATTTCTTAGCGTATTGTATGCCAGCGGATTATTGTCCTTTTCTGATTGGTATAGTAATTTTCCGTCAGGTTGCCTAACTGACAGTATATTGCCCTGCATGGAAATCTGACCGCTGCCAAAACCATCCAGATTAATGATTTTTCCGTCTGTCAACGTAATCGTAGCCCTCGACTTGTCAGGTGCAGACACATCTGCCAAATGCAGAGCCTTTGCATGTTCGGAGGAATTATTCATTTCCATCAGCCACAGCAGACCGCCAACCAGCAAGAGTACTGCAGCGACGGCAACAGCGACTTTTTTCCACATCCTTACGATAGGGGCTCGTTTTTGCTGAGATTTGGAGACTTCAGACTTTTCGATAGCTTGCAGTAGCTGCAGGTAAATGAGGTCTTTCGTTTCCCCATCCACGTATTGTGGCCATGGTTGTCCTATATGACCATCTATCAAAGACTCCAAGGAAGCTCTTGCTTCCGAATCTTCTAACAGAATCCCAAATTGACGGCGGTCTTCAGCATCAAGTGTACCGTTTCGAAATTTATCTAATAGCGTTTTGACAGTGGTAACATCCATAACAAAATGGTATTTGCTCTTTCTTTATTGAAAAGAGACGTATAAACGCATAAGTTGTGGGGTAAAAGAATCAAAAAAACTTATATATTTTTTATCCTAATGCGAAAAGGAGTGCTAGAACATAGAAATGTCCAAGATTTTCCTGTAAAAATGAACGAATACTACGTAGTGCCAAACTCATGTATTCTCTGCTGGTGTTGTAAGAGATGGACAAACGCTCCGCGACTTCTCGTAAAGACAATCCTTCCTCCTTTGCCAAAAGATACACTTCCCGCTGCTGTGGAGAGAGCCGATCTATCGCCATACGTATATAGGTCGCTATTTCTTTGGATTCTATATCTGGTACGGAAACGACGGACTCTCTTGTTCCCATATCAGTATCAACAGTAGATACTGTTAGTATTTTTTTTCGCATCTGATCGATAACCATATTGCGAGTAATACGGTTAAGATAAGCGTCGGGATTGGTTACGTCAGAAAGCTCAGTCCTTTTTACCCAAAGTTTGAGGAAAACCTCCTGTACAATATCCTGCGACGGCAACGGTGCGTGAAAATAGTGCATGGCAATGGCATAAATACGTCCCCAATAGCGGTCGTAAACCAATCTAAACGCTTCCTCATCGCCAGTGGCGATACGCTTGAAAAGGGATTCGGATGTATATGTATAGTCACCAATTGACAATTCGCAACAAATTAAGATGTCAAAAATAACATAAGCTTTGCAAATTAGGAAATAAGTCTATAAAATAGATAGACTATTAAACACGTTGCCTTAACATCAGAAAGGTACGTCTTTTGAAGAATTTCCAAAAGACGTACCTTTTTAAAACCAATAGCAATCCTCACCTAATCATGTGAGCCCACGAATATCCTACTCAATTACAAGCCTCACATTTTTCCTTTACAAACACTTCTTCCAAATATTTTTTATAGTCTTTTTCATAGTTGCTGACCCGCTCTGGCGTAGCACCTTTTTCCATATCGTGGAAATGAAAACTACCCATACTTTCCAAACCTGCAAACTGGTTCATCTTATGAAAACCAAACAACACTCCATCATCCACGGAACGTTGATCAAAAAATTCATGTTCCAATGTAAAAGCTGTTGCTGGAGCATTCCAACTCGTCGTTACAACATATTTTTTTCCGTGCATCAATCCTCCCGTACCATAGTTGATGTCGGGATTTTTGC
>JAATFC010000091.1 GCA_015655435.1 Chitinophagales bacterium
CGTCCTAATTTCTTCCAACTGTTGCCGATAGTCGATGCGTCCAATCCGTATAACTTATCCCAAGGTAACCCTAACTTGAAACCGGAATTTACCAGCAACTATGAATTGTCATACAACAAAACATATGCGCATAGCGGTAATTTCTTGGCAACAACTTACATGCGTTACACATCCGGCCTTATTACAAGTTATCAATATGCGCTTGGTGGCGATACGTTGATGAATACTTACCAAAATGCAAACCATAGTTACACTTACGGATTGGAACTGACCAATAGTATCCAGGCAACGAAGATGTGGAATGTCATGTTGAATGCCAATATATTTAACACAAAAATTGATGCTACCAATACAGATGCTGCAGCATCTAACGAACGTTGGAGTTGGAATGCTAAAATGAATAATGACTTCAAATTACCAGCAGGTCTTACCCTGCAGTTGAATGCAAGCTATTGGGGCAAAACAGTCCTTCCTAACGCAGGCGGAAGCAGTAGTAGTGGCGGCCGTGGAAATGGTGGATTTAACTTTAGCCCACTCGGTTCTGCCCAAGGTTATATTGGCGAACGTTTCAACCTGGATGCCGCGTTGAAGAAAGACTGGAAAGCCAAAAACGGCAACTCCTTCTCTCTCATCCTAGCAATGAATGACATCCTGAGAACCAACTATACTAAATCCTATTCGGAAACAGACTTCATGACCCAATACCAAAAACGTCTGAACAATCCACAGGTATTCCGTTTGACATTCAGTTGGAGATTTGGAAAATTGGATGCCAACTTGTTCAAGAGAAAGAACAACAAAGATGTTGACAACGGAGATGGCGGTGGTATGATAGGTGGATAATATAACCGTCAATTATTATACAAAAATAGCGACCGAAAAATCGGTCGCTATTTTATTTATACCTGAAAAGCAAATGTATCTTTCAGACGCTCAACTACATTGTAAATAATGGGACACCGACCATAGTGCATGAATACGGTGAACAATCTTTTTGTAAAAAAAGGTCTGTCCAAAGCTGGAAATTCCCTACAGCCTGCAAACCTATATGGATAAACGGTACAGCTATTTTCTTCCAAAAAATGACAAGGCATTGTATCAATCAACATCCTGTCCGAATGCTCACTTTTTTCCAGATAACGTTCATCAAATACAGCACGGGAGATTGCTAGATGTTCTGCCAATACATCCGCTTCAGCAGGTTCGACATTAATCATCAACGTTTTGCAGCAATTACCGCAAGAAGTGCAATCAATCTGCGGTTCGATTACCGTGTTGAGCTGTGCAACTTTTTCGTCAACGACAATACCATCCAACGTTTTCAGCATTTTCACAAACTGCTGGTTCTCGTCAGTCTTTGCTTCTGCATCTATTGCAATAAAAGATAAATCGGTTTGTATCACTATGGAAAAGTAAAAGATAAAGAGGCAAAAGTATGGAAGAGTTACGATTTATAAATTATGAGTTATGAAAGCTCCAACCATTTGCACCAATACAATACTATTGGTCACTAATTACCAGCTACTTATAAGTTATAACTTATAACTTTGTTCCATGTCTTCCATTTTGAACCAGTTATACACGACACGCAGGACGGGACCGCAATATCCTAACAAGAATACGACTTCGGACAACCGAACCGCTTTTCAGCGCGATTATGACCGTATTATATTCTCATCTGCTTTTCGGCGCTTGCAGAACAAAACGCAGGTTTTCCCATTGCCCGGCAGCGTATTCGTGCACAACCGATTGACGCATTCGTTGGAGGTCAGTTCGGTCGGACGTTCGCTAGGTACCCTTGCTGGAGCTTTTATTGCGGAAAAGTTCGCGTCAGAATTGACACCTGAAAGCCGTGAGTTTTATTTGTATAGTCTGAACTATGTGATTTCCGCAGCTTGTCTTTGCCATGATATTGGCAATCCTGCATTTGGACATTCTGGAGAAGATGCGATCGCAAGTTTTTTTCAGGAAAACAAAACAGAACTTAAACTTCATGTCTCCGAAAAAGAATGGTCCGACTTGGTACACTTTGAGGGAAACGCCAATGCCATAAGGGTTTTGACGCAGCAGCAAAACGGAAAATCGGAAGGTGGTCTCATGCTGACCTATTCCACGTTAAGCGCTATTGCCAAGTATCCATGTGAGGCAATTGCATCCACCAAAGAGTTTCTGCACCGCAAAAAATTCGGTTTTTTCCAATCGGAAAAAACCATTTTCGAACAGATTGCACAGGACACGCAGATGCAGCAAGAAAGCTCAGAACCCTTGATATACAAGCGTCATCCATTTGTTTGGCTGGTAGAAGCGGCGGACGATATTTGTTACAATATCATGGACATGGAAGACGCGCACCGTCTGCATATCATTGACCATCGTGATTGTTTGGAAATATTTTTAAATCTGGTTTCGGATTTGGATGCGGACAGTTTGCAAAAAACAAAAAACAAAATCGACTCCATCGCGGACAAAAACGACCGCATCAGTTATCTCCGCGCGAAATGTATTTCCCTATTGGTCAAAAGGATTATCCAACTATACGAAAACAACTTTGAAACCATATTGGACGGAAATTTTGACAAAGGGCTATTCAATATAATCAGCACTGAAAGTAAAGCGCTGCAAGAGATTGGTGATTTTTCCATAAAACACATTTACAATAATTCCGCTGTCGTAGAAATCGAAAATGCGGGCTATAACGTCTTGTCCGAACTATTGAAACATTTCGCAATTCCCATACTGAAAACCCAAAAATCCAATGCCGAAAAGAAAGCTCTGAGCCTGTTGCCTGAACAGTTCCGATATAAAAACGGAACTTCTTACGAGCAGACTTTGGGCGTATTGGACTATATTTCCGGAATGACGGACAACTATGCAACAGAACTCTACCGAAAGATAAAAGGGATTGAAATTGGAAAGATTCGGTAGGATATAAATTGGGACTTCGTAATCTATATTATTGTTGGTGATAACACCAACAAAGGCAGGAAAGATTCGGTAGGATTGGGAGATGATATGAGACTTTCCACTTTTCGGATTTCCTTAACGACCATTGTCCATCGTCAACTTTCCATTGTCCATTAAAGAACTATCTTTGACCAATATAAAATTTGTATTTTGAGTTTAACAATCCAGACCAAAGACCTTGTCAAGATATACCACAGTCGCACGGTTGTCAACCACGTTTCCGTCAAGGTAAACCAAGGTGAAATCGTCGGACTATTGGGACCGAACGGTGCGGGCAAAACCACAACTTTTTACATGGTTGTAGGACTGATACAACCCGAGGAAGGAAGCGTGTACCTGAACGAGGAAGACATTACCAAATTGCCCATGTACAAACGGGCACAGATGGGCATCGGTTATCTGCCGCAGGAGGCTTCCGTTTTCCGCAAACTCAGCGTTGAAGACAATATCATGGCAATTCTGGAAATGACTAATCTCACAAAAGACGAACGTAAGGACAAACTGGAATCGTTGCTCAACGAATTCGGATTACAACACGTGCGCAAAAACAATGGCGACAGCCTGAGTGGTGGCGAACGTCGTCGTACGGAGATTGCGCGAGCATTGGCTATAGACCCGAAGTTTATCCTATTGGACGAACCGTTTGCAGGCGTTGACCCAATAGCAGTGGAGGATATCCAGTCCGTCGTCGCTAGACTGAAATACAAAAACATCGGCATCCTCATTACCGACCACAACGTAAATGAAACGTTGTCCATCTGCGACCGTGCCTACTTGTTGATTGACGGTAAAATATTCCGCCACGGAACAGCCGAGGAACTTGCCGAAAACGAACAAGTCAGACGTTTGTATCTTGGTACTAACTTCGAGTTGAAACGAAAAGACTGGATTTTGGAAATGGGAAAAACGCACGGCGAAAGCTTAAAAAACAAAGACAACAAGGAAGCGGAAAGAGATGTAGAGGAAGAAAAGATTGAAGAGAGCGAGGAGAATTAAAAGACATAGTTAACACGATTTGATTCTTCTTTCTTTGTCTTTAAATCAAATCGATCATTTCGTTATTTATAATTAAGAATGTTCAAGTTAAAAAATACTTTAAGTCTAAGTCGCTTTGCGGCGATAATGAGTGTCCTCAATTTTGTATTGTATCATTATGGATTCTTTTCTTTCGTAGCCAAAAACGTTGAGCCTAAAAGCCTAAATGGAATTATTATCATAGTGAGCCTAGTAATAATAATGTCGGTTGCGAACTTTTTTACTTTTTATCTGATATGTTTTTTGTCTCGTATTGTCGGAAAATCCTTATTGGTATTATTTTTCCTACTCAACGCTATTGCAGTTTACTTTGTCAATACTTATAGTGCAATAGTGGACGAAAGCATGATTGGAAATGTACTTAATACCAATTATTCGGAGTCAAGTAGTTTCTTTTCTTTTAAACTAGTACTATACATTATTTTTCTGGGCATTCTTCCTAGCATTTATGTTATCAGAACCAAAATAGAAAAAACACGTATAAAAAGGTTTCTTGTAATCTCTTCTTCTGCATTGGTATTCCTTCTAGTTTTGGCATTTGCAAACGCTAAGAATTGGTTGTGGATTGACAAAAATTCAAAGCAGTTGGGAGGCTTGGCAATGCCTTGGTCGTATACTGTAAACACTACACTTTTTTACGTCCATCAACACCAAAAAAACAAAAAGGAAATCCTGTTGCCCAACGCTACTATAAAGGACGACAAAAAATCGATTGTGGTATTGGTCATTGGCGAATCGGCAAGAAGTGAGAATTTCTCATTGTACGGATACAAGAAAAATACAAATCCGTTGCTTTCCAAAACGCCAAATGTCTTTCCTTTCAAAGCAACATCGTGCGCAACGTACACCACGGCTGGCGTAAAATGTATTTTGGAACACAAAAACTCCAGCGACCTATACGAAATCCTACCCAATTATCTATACAGAAACAAAGTAGAAGTAATCTGGCGAACGACAAACTGGGGCGAACCTCCCGTGCATATCAAAAACTACGAGAACAAAGAGAAACTGGAATCCGAATGCAAAACTGGTGATTGCAAATACGACGAGGTACTCTTGACCGGATTGAAAGAGGAGATATTGGCAAGCAAAAGCAATAAAATATTTATAGTACTGCACACAAGCACAAGCCATGGACCATCATACAGCAAAAAATATCCACCACAATTTGAAACATTCAAACCCGTATGCAATAGCGTCGAACTAGGCAATTGTTCGAAAGACGAACTCGTCAATGCTTATGACAACACCATTGTTTACACAGACTATATATTGCATAATGTAATCGAGGATTTGAAACAGTTGAAAGACTATAGCAGTACAATGCTTTTTGTTTCGGACCACGGCGAATCCTTGGGAGAAAACAACCTCTATATGCACGGACTTCCATTGAGTATTGCACCAAAAGAACAGTGCGACATTCCATTTATCGTCTGGGTTTCCGACAATTCACGGCAGTTAAAACCGGAACAAGCATTGACTCAAAACAATGTTTTTCATAGTGTATTGAACTTCCTTGGTATTCAGAGTCCGATTTATGATGAGGGTATGAATATTTTTAAATAGCTCTTGTTTATTTGTTGGTGATAACACCAACAATGGCGGGAAAAATTATAATAAGGTTTAGAATTGGAGATGCGATTAATTCATAGATAATAGTTTTTTCAATTTACGGTATTCATCGAGTAAGACCGCCCGATGTCCCCAGTTCTCGGCTTCATCTTCTACTTTTGGATTTATGAATGTGCCTTCTGGCGAAATAAAATAGATAGTTTCTAACCCGGCCTGAATAGAATTTCTTTTCTGCTCCTCTGTTTCTTCCGCTATACCAAGTTGCTCTTTTGTATAATCCCAATCTCTGTCGAAAACCTGTTCAAATGCCTCTATAAACTTATTTATCGAGTTTATTAAATCTTTGTCCATATTAATACATATTTTGAACTGCAGGGTTGATTCAAGCTTGCTACTAACATATATAAATACACGCAATATACCAATTTATGCCATTTTCCGCCAATGTTGGTGTTATCACCAACATACTTCTATCCTAGTCTGTAAAGTATTTAAAAACGGTACGGACTTACTTGTCAAGTGTCGTTTTCATTATGGCTAGCCCGTTCTTTTTCATTTTTGTTAAAAGAATAAGCTATATTGTCTTCTTTTCACTATTAGACCATTAACCGTTAACTTTGCGGACATTGAAATTTTAGCAAAAACTTATTCTGATATAAATAATGAATTCAACTAAAAGAATTGCCATTTTCGGCTCTACAGGTTCCATTGGCAAGCAGGCACTGGAGGTCATTGCAGCGCACCCTGACAAATTCTCCGTTGAAGTATTGACCGCCGCGACCAACGACGAGTTACTGATTAGTCAGGCTTTGAAATTCAACCCCAATATAGTTGTCATCGTTGACGACTCACGTTACCAGCATGTCAAAGAGGCATTGAAAAGCACGGACATTAAGGTATTTGCAGGCGAACAGTCCCTATTGGACGTGGCGTCGATGGACTGCTATGACATGATTCTGCAGGCAATCGTCGGTTATGCAGGGCTTTTGCCAACCATAAAAGCAATTGAAACAGGCAAACCAATTGCCCTTTCCAATAAAGAAACCTTGGTTGTGGCTGGCGACCTGATTATGGGAATGGCTGCGGCAAAACAAGTTCCCATCATTCCCGTTGACAGCGAGCATTCTGCTATCTTCCAATGTCTGATGGGTGAAGGCAGAAATAAAATAGAAAAAATCATATTGACGGCGAGCGGCGGACCTTTCCGTGGCAAAAAGCCCAACTTTTTGGTCAATGTAAAAAGAGACCACGCATTGGATCACCCCAACTGGAAAATGGGTGCGAAAATATCTGTTGACTCCGCTACGCTAATCAATAAAGGTCTGGAAATGATCGAGGCAAAATGGTTGTTCAACCTCAAGCCAGAACAGATAGAAGTCGTCGTACATCCGCAAAGCATCATCCACAGCATGGTACAGTTTGAGGACGGCGCTATCAAGGCTCAGATGGGTTTGCCCGATATGAAACTGCCCATCCAATACGCTTTGGGATTTCCGCAAAGACTGCCAAATGCTTATCCACGTTACGATTTTCGCCATCCGGGCGAACTGACATTTGAAGAGCCGGACTACAAAACGTTCCGCAATCTCTCTCTTGCCATCGACGCGATGGGTAAAGGCGGCAACATGCCCTGCATATTGAATGCTGCCAACGAAATCGCGGTTTATGCCTTTTTGAAAAACCGTATTGGATTTTTGGACATTACAGACGTAATCGAACAAGCAATGACCAAAGTCAAATTTATCGAAAAACCATCCTTGGAAGATTATATTGACAGTGACGGAGAAGCTCGTAATTTTGCCGCTTCATTGGTACATATTTAAATAAAAATCGCAGCGAGCTTCAACATTTATAAAAAACAACAATGACCTTATTAGCAATAGACTGGGGCACAGTAGGTGTCAAGACCTTACAGTTCATTCTTTCTTTTTCCATATTGGTGACCTTGCATGAGTTTGGTCACTTCATCACCGCCCGAATGTTCAAATGCCGGGTAGAAAAATTTTACCTGTTTTTTGACCCATGGTTTTCTTTGTTTAAGAAAAAAGTCGGTGATACCGAATATGGTATTGGCTGGGTTCCATTTGGTGGCTATGTCAAAATCGCCGGAATGGTGGACGAAAGCATGGACAAGGAGCAGATGAAACAAGAACCCAAACCCTGGGAATTCCGCAGCAAACCAGCTTGGCAACGCTTGATTATCATGTTGGCAGGTATTTTTATGAATCTGCTGTTGGGTTTTGCGATTTATTCCATGATGCTTTTCCATTGGGGAGACGAATATATACCTAATGCACAGTTGACTAATGGTATCATGGCGGATTCTTTGGCACAATCCATCGGTTTGAAAAACGGAGACCAGGTTGTGAGTTTGGATAATAAAACTATTGAAAAATTTAACCGTATTTCCACTACTATATTATTGGACGACCCAAAATCCATTCAGGTAAAAAGAGACGGGCAAATGGTCAACATTGCCATACCGGATGATTTTGCAAAAAATGTAATCACGTTCAAAGACAAGGATTTCATCTATCCGAGGATGTTCATGTATCCGGCAAAGGAAGTTCCCGACACATCTATTGCCCATAAAGCCGGCATGCAAAAAGGAGACAAGGTTATCGCCATCAACGATACGAATATAACGTTCCTTGACCAATACAGAGAAACGTTGGCTCATCTCAAAAATAAGCCAGCCAGCATATCCGTATTGCGTGGAAAAGACACAGTTCGCTTACAGTTGAATGTTCCAGCAAATGGTCTATTGGGTTTTGTACAAGACTTATCGAAAGACCGTATTCCTACCGATACGGTACATTACGGATTCTGGGAATCGTTCCCCGCAGGATTCCAAAAAGGAAAAGAAACTTTGCGCAATTATGTATTGCAGTTCAAGTTCTTGTTTGGCAAGCACCGCGTCAATCCAAATGAATCATTGGGTGGAGTCATCAGCATGGGCAACCTGTTTCCTTCAACGTGGGATTGGCAATCCTTTTGGGGCATTACGGCATTTTTCTCCTTTGCATTGGCGTTCATGAACATATTGCCGATTCCGGCTTTGGACGGAGGTCACGCATTGTTCTGTTTGATTGAAATGATTACAGGACGCAAACCAAGTGACAAGACTTTGGAAATTGCTCAGATGATAGGGATGGTGCTACTATTGGGATTGATGGTGTACGCACTTGGCCTTGACTTCTGGCGATTGTTTAAAAAATAATTTTTAGATCAAGCAAAATGCAGAAAGCTTAAGGCATAACGCTCTCCGTGTTTGACCTTAGGCTTTCTGCTTTAAGCCGTTAAGCTATTTAGATGAAAGTTATCATTATTGGTTCAGCACATCCACTTCGCGGAGGAGGTCTTGCCACGTTCAATGAACGGTTGGCACGGGCTTTTCAGGCTGACGGCAATAACGATGTCACTATCTACACTTTTTCACTCCAATATCCCAAACTGCTTTTTCCCGGCACGACACAGTATTCGGAATATCCGGCACCCAAAGACCTGAATATTAAGGTGAGAATTAACTCTGTCAATCCTTTCAATTGGTATTCCGTTGGCAATGAAATAGCAAAAGAAAACGCGGACCTTGTTTTGATACGCTATTGGATGCCCTTCATGGCGCCTGCGTTTGGGACGATTTTAGGACGAGTTAGAAAAAATAAAAAAACGCGAATCGTTTGCTTGGCGGACAATGTCATACCGCATGAAAAATTTCCCTTGCAAACGCCCTTGACCAAATATTTCTTCAAATATGTCGATGGTTTCATCACCATGAGCGAGTCCGTTATGGACGACTTACGAAAGTTTACGGACAAGCCGGCACAACTAGTGGAGCACCCACTCTATGACAGTTTCGGCGCTCCATTACCTAAAGAAGAAGCTAGAACACATCTAAAACTCGATATTGATAAAAAAATAATTCTCTTCTTTGGATTTATCCGCCAATATAAAGGACTGGATTTGTTATTGGAAGCAATGAATATATTGCAGGAAAAAAGCTCGGGTATTCAATTATTAATTGCCGGAGAATTTTACGAAGACCGTGCAAACTATGACAAGATTATCCAAAAATATAGTTTAAAAAATGTCATTCTGCGGACAAATTTTATTCCGGATTCCGAAGTACGATTTTACCTAAGTGCCGCGGATTTTGTAGTCCAACCTTATCGTGATGCGACTCAGAGCGGAGTAACACCTCTCGCGTACCATTACGAAAAACCAATGCTGGTAACGAATGTAGGCGGTCTGCCACGACTTGTTCCCAACGGGAAAGTTGGTGTCGTAGCCGAGCCAGAACCTCGAGCCATCGCCGACGGTATTGAGGAGTTGTATAAAAACGGCGAAAACTACTATATTCCCAATCTACTGGAAAACCGTAAAAAATATAGTTGGGAAACCTTAGTTGAAGAAATAACAAAAGTTGCACAGATACATTCTTAGTTTCATTATACTTTTTCATAGTATTGCCATATAAACAGAAAAAAGATGAACGAAAAAATACAAAGCCTGATTAACGATTCTCTTTCCTTGAAGGAAAAGGTTTTGAAAGACGCCGTATTGGTGGAAAAAACCTCTAAAGCAATCCAAATCATTACCAACGCTTTCCAAAACGGAAACAAAGTACTCTTCTGCGGAAACGGAGGAAGTGCGGCAGATGCGCAGCACTTAGCAGCGGAATTTAGCGGCAGGTTTTACAAAAATCGCCGTGCACTTCCTGCCGAAGCATTGCACTGCAATACGTCATACTTGACTGCAGTTGCCAACGACTATCATTTCGACGAAATCTATGCGCGTCTATTGGATGGTATTGGGTTTGCAGGAGATGTTGTTATTGGGATGAGTACTTCTGGAAATTCTCCTAACGTTATCAAGGCTTTCGAGGTCGCGAGGCAGAAAGGAATCATCACTATTGGTATGACAGGAGCAACAGGCGGAAAGCTGAAACCCTTATCCGACTTACTGTTTGATATTCCATCCAAAACAACACCGCGTATTCAGGAATGCCACATGTTGTTAGGTCATATTATTTGCGAATTGGTGGAAGACAATATCTTCCCAGAAAGTTAAACTATGCAATTCCAATTATCCAATATAGACAAGTCCTGGACTTTGTTTCTCGACCGTGACGGAGTGCTAAACGAAGAGAAAAAAGACAGTTATGTTTTCAATCGTAAGGAGCTGCACCTATTTGACTATGTACCCAAAAGCATCGCACAGCTATCCAATATCTTCAACAAACTCATATTGGTTACCAATCAAAAAGGGATTGGAAAAGGCTTGATGACTGTTGATGACCTTTCGGATATACATAGTTATCTACAAGAAAACATTGCGAAAGAAGGTGGAAAAATCGATGCGATATATTTTGCTCCTGACTTGGATTCCAATAGTCCAAACAGGAAACCCAATGCAGGCATGGCTTTGCAAGCAAAAAAAGATTTTCCGGATATTGACTTTTCGAAAAGCATCATGGTCGGTAATCGAATGAGTGACATGGAGTTTGGACGCAATGCTGGCATGCATACTATATTCGTAGCAACGACACATCCCGAAACTCCATTTCCGGACGAGCGTATTGATTTCCGGTTTGACAACCTATCTGATTTCACAGAACGATTAAGAACTACTATTGGACAACAATAATCAACTATATAGTCGTACTATACTTTTTCTATGAAAAATATAAAAGATATAACCAATAAAATAAGCGGCTTCCTTTGGCCGTATTTGTTGGTTGTATTGTTTTGCATTTTGATAAAAATTACTTTCAGTAAAAAGGAAATTTATTTTTACGTCAATAGTCTGCACTTTCATTTTGGGGATTTGTTTTTTCCACGAATTACAGAACTTGGTTCGTCCACGTTCGCAACGGTTGTCACGCTGCTATTGGTTTTGATTGTAAGTTACCGTTCGGCGTTTCTACTTGGAACTGCTTATTTGTTTACTGCCGCTGTCAATTTTCCATTGAAATATATTTTTCATTCTGCCCGTCCATTTGTCTATTTCCACGATTTGCATTCACACATGTATTTTGTACCAGGCGTGGACGTGTTAGCCAATTATTATAGTTTTCCGTCCGGTCATACGGTTTGCGCATTTACGGGAGCCATAATCGCCACTTATTTCAGCAAGCAAAAAGTATGGGGATTGCTTTATCTATTGTTGGCTATGCTTGTCGGCTACTCTCGTATGTACATGAGCCAGCATTTTTACGAAGATGTTTTTGGAGGCTCTATAGTTGGCACATCGTTGACTATAGTCTGGTTAGCCATCGCAGCTAATTTTTCTTTTCTGAAAAAAGAAAGCTGGAAGAAATCATTGTTATTGCGTTAAGAATTTGCAAAAAAAGTTGTCAATAATTAACAATCTATAATATTTTTCTTCTATAAAGAATACTATTTTTACAAAAGTTAACCTAAGAAAGTATCTTTTATGTCAGAATTTAATGCAAGCGCTTTTATGGAGGTACTCTATAAAAGAGATGAAAAATTATTGTTGGGACATTTGGAAAATCTTTCTTCCAAAATTCCTCCGGAACAACTCAAAAATCTATTGTCGCAACTAATCCAAAACAAATATTGGGAAACGCTGGATTGGTGTATCGACAAGGGTTATATCGAAAGCGATCTGTTCGAGTTTGATGATTTCAATCGTTCTCCTCTATCCGTGTTGCTAAAACCCAATCTGTATAGTCAGCCCGACATGGATGCATATTTACCACATTTGGAAAAATACCTTTCCAAGATTGACGATATCAACGAAGAAGTGGCGGGGCAAAACCTGCTTTCTTTCGCGCTCGACCAGAAATCTCCGATTGGAATTTTGGAACTAATTATCAAAGCGGGAATCAACATTGATTATCGTTCGAGATACGGAGAAACATATCTATACAAGTTTAGCCAACAATTGCGGATGCCGCCGCCCAACACGGAGCAAATTATACAATTGCTGATTGACAATGGTGTCGATATAAATGCACCGACAATCGAAAATAAAACAGCATTGTTTCAAGCGTTGGAATCAGGAAAAACTCCATTTGTCAAACTATTGCTCGACAATGGGGCAGATGTCAATATAGCCGATACCAAAGGAGTTACACCATTCATTCTTGCTGCGGCCCATCTACAGACTTTGGATTCGCTGAGGCTATTATTTGAATATGGAACGCCAGATTTTTCCCACTTGACAAATGAAAAGGAAAATCTCCTGAATGCGGCTTTGCGTTATTTCCAAAGCGGAGAAAGAAACCTACAGATTATTGGTTTGTTGATGGAAAACGGAGCAGACCTCAATGCAACATCCGAATATTATAGTCGACAGAAATCCGGTATCGACTGGGTTGCGGAGAAATCGTCCGAGCTTCTTTCCTTCCTATTGGAACGCAACTATATCGACGTGAACAATGTGGACAATGACGGCAATACACTTTTGATAAAGGTCTGTATGTACGACTGCAACCACGAGGAATCCGTAGCAAAAGAGATTTACCGAAAAGTAAAACTTTTGCTCAAAAACGGAGCAGACGCCAATATAGAAAACCGTTTTGACAAAAAAGCTGTCGACTATGCCATGCTAGACCAACTAAAAACTAAAATCGTAGAAACTTTATTAGCTTAAAAAATTATTTATGTCTCAATCATTTATAGTCGCCTGTGAAGGTGGCAAAAGAAAAATCGCGGAAATCCTACTGGAAAAAAATCAAGTAGACGTCAAATACACGGACGAGAAAGGACGAACTGCACTACACTATGCAGCCTATCAAGGTTATCTTGACATAGCCAAGCAACTTATTGCATCAGAAGCCGACATTAACTATGAAGATCATAACGGAGAGACGCCGCTATTCTTTTCTGTCCTCAACAAACAAAAACAAACTATACTATATCTTATTGAGGCAGGCGCAAATACGAATATCAACGATTTTCAAGGCAATAGTTTATTGCATATAGTTGCCCAAACCGGGCAACAGGATATTGCCGAAAAATTGATTCAGGATGGACTAGATGTCAATGCGCTCAACAAAGACGCTATTTCTCCGCTTCTATTGGCAGTTTCAAGAAATTTTCCACCGATGGTAAAAGTTCTTTTGCAAAATGGAGCGAACGTTGATTTCACGGACAAGTCCGGTAACACTGCATTAAGTACGGCAATCACAAACAATTCCGTTCCTATAGTCAATCTTCTATTGGACAATGGCGCGTCCATCAACCTTCTCAACGACCAGAACGAAAGTCCATTACTTCTAGCGGCTCGCGCCGGCAACCGTATCATTTGCGAAAAATTGGTCGAACAAGGTGCGGATATTTTTTCTGAATCCAAGGAGGGTATTTCTCCTGTATGGTATGCCGTAGGTGCGAACCAGAAAGAACTTGTCAATGTTTTTTTGAACAAAGGGCTTTCTCCAGACTATGCAAGAAGTGTCGATGCTTGGGACGGGCGTGATGGACACTATATGGAAAAACTCATTGCCAATACGGGTTCGCGAACTTTTATATTGGGATTTGAGTCCCACTATGCAGGCGAAACGCTTTTGCAAACTGCATCAAAATATGGCTATCTTTCCATGGTAAAGTTGCTCTTGGACAATGGAGCAGATGTGGATAAACAAGACGCGTCGGGCAATACCGCTCTGCATTACGCTACATCTTATGGAAAAAAAGATACAGTCCGTTTTCTATTGACAAATGGTGCAACGACCGACATAGCCAATGTATTGGAACAAAAACCAATTGACTACGCCAATATGAATGGCTTCAACGAAATCACGACATTACTGATTGATTTCGGGGCAAAAACAAATGCCATTCAAGATGGAAACGTAAAAGCAACTGTCACTGCTCCGCCTTCTGAACCTCTGGATATGGAGGCAAAGAAAAAAGCTCTATTTGACTTAAAAGAATTGTTGGATGCAGGCATTATTACAGATGAAGAATTTCAGGAGCAGAAAAAGAAAATACTAAGATTTTAAAAACATATAGTCAAGAGATAACTATATATCAAGACAATACCTGTATGATAAAAGGTTCGGAATGATTCCGAACCTTTTATTGCATATTGAACCATATTCTTTATAACAATCCTCTCACCTCTCCTATCACTTTATCCAAATTGCTTGCATCCTGACCACCTGCGGTTGCAAGCGTTTTCTGACCACCGCCACCACCTTTGATGATTGGCGCAACTATTTGTTTGATGATTTTTCCGGCATCCAAACCTTTCGTTTCGGCAACGGCATCATCAATCAATATCGCAACGGAAGCTTTGCCTGCAAAGATTCCGGTCAATACAACTAGATAGTTTTGCAATAAAGGTTTGAGTGCGAAACATAGTTTTTTCAGTCCATCACCATTGTCTACATCTATATTGGCTCCAACGAACTGAACGCCATTGACAGTTTCCACTTTAGCAACAAGTTCCTTTGCCGTATTAGCGATTTCCTTTGTTTCCAGACCTTCGAGCTTGTGTTCTAGTTGCGCTTTGTCTTCGATTAATTTTTCAACTGCTTTCAGCGGGTCTTTTGTTTTCAAAAGTTCCATTACCCGCTTGGACTGTGCAACACGTTCCGCAAAATACTGAATTGCAGCCGAACCCGTCAAAGCCTCAATACGCCTCACTCCGGCCGCAACTGCGGATTCGGAAGTAATCGTAAACACACCAATCATTCCGGTATTGGGAATGTGTGTACCACCACAAAATTCCAAAGAGAATTTCGGGTCAATAGTTACAACCCTAACGACATCGCCATATTTTTCACCGAACAGATGCATCGCGCCAAGTTTCAATGCTTCTTCTTTTGGTAGTTCCTGAATATCGACAACTATATTTTCTCGAATTTTTTCGTTGACTATATTTTCAACTTTACGTAGTTCTTCGTCCGTCACTTTGGTGAAATGTGAAAAGTCAAAACGTAAAACCTCATCCGAAACCAAAGAGCCTTTTTGCATCACATGCGCTCCCAATACTTCACGCAAAGCAGCATGCAGCAAATGCGTTGCGGTGTGGTTATACATGATTTTCAGTCGTCTAGTCCAATCGATTTTTGCAATTACCGGAACAGAAATATCCTGTGGTAATTTGTTGACGAAATGAATGAACAAATCGTTTTCCTTTTTAGTGTCCAACACTTGTATAGTTTCCTCTCCGAACTGCAAAACACCTGTATCTCCTACCTGTCCGCCCATCTCTGCATAGAAAGGCGTTGCTGCCAATACGACTTGATATTGTTCTTTCCCTTTGGCTTTTACTTTTCTATATTTGACAACTTCTGTTTCGATGACAGGATCTCCATAACCGACAAACTTGAAACCTTTGTCCGTATGGACTTCTACCCAATCACCTGCATCAATAGCAGTAGCAGCACGACTACGGTTTTTCTGTTGGAGCATTTCAAATTCGAAACCTTTTTCGTCGACAGAAAATCCATTTTCAGAGGCAATTAATTTTGTTAGGTCAAAAGGAAATCCGTACGTATCATACAATTCAAAAATTTCTTTGCCTCTAATTATTCTTCTCTGTTCTTTATTTCTATTTTGTCGAGCAGATGAGCGAGTAGAATTATTTAAAATATGTGCACCCATATCAACAATTTTCTCTTCGTCTATTATTGCCCACCCAATAGAATTCGTACCTAAGTCTAACCCCAGAACATAACTATCAATTCTTTTTAACCCTTTTTCCAACGTTCTCAAAAAAGAATCCTCTTCTTCTTTAATTACTTTGGAAACAAAATCAACTTGTTGGTTCAACTCCGGAAAAACATTTTTAAATTGTTTGGCTATAGTTTGCAACAATTGAAACAGTAATGGTTGCTGATATTCCAAATAGGAATAATAGTATCGAACTGCTCGGCGCAATATGCGGCGAATCACATAACCAGCACCAGTATTGGACGGCAATTGTCCATCTGCAATCGCAAAAGAAATCGCACGTATATGGTCTGCCAATACACGAAAAGCAATAGACTGCTTAGTGTCATCAAAACCGTATTGTTGTCCCGTGATTTCTTCAATCACTTTTATAGTACCCGAAAAAATATCTGTGTCGTAGTTGGAATTTTTTCCTTGCAAGATTCTTACCAAGCGTTCAAATCCCATTCCCGTATCGACGTGCTTAGCGGGCAATGGTTGCAAGCTACCGTCATGCTGACGGTTGAACTGCATGAAGACATTGTTCCATATTTCGATGACTTGCGGATGGTCGTTGTTGACCAAAGACGCACCGGAAACCTGCGCAATTTCATCTTCCGTGCGGCAGTCCACATGGATTTCCGAACATGGACCACAAGGACCTGTGTCGCCCATTTCCCAAAAGTTATCCTTTTTGTTGCCTTTCAATATGTGGTCTTCGGGCAGCCATTTTCGCCATTCGTCATACGCTTCCTGGTCAAATGGCAAACCTTCTTTTTCATCTCCTTCAAATACGGTCGCATACAACCTGGACTTGTCCATACCGTAAGTTTCGGTCAATAGTTCCCAGCTCCAAGTAATTGCTTCTTTCTTGAAATAGTCTCCAAAGCTCCAGTTACCAAGCATTTCGAACATCGTATGGTGGTACGTGTCCACGCCAACTTCCTCAAGGTCATTATGCTTTCCGCTTACACGCAGACACTTTTGAGTATCGGCGGCTCGCTTGTAGGGAGGTATTTTGTTTCCCAAAAAATAATCCTTGAACTGGTTCATCCCCGCATTGGTAAACAACAGCGTGGGATCGTCCTTTACCACGATGGGCGCGGACGGAACAATCGTGTGACCTCTTTCCTTAAAAAAGTCCAAAAACTTCTGGCGAATCTCAGTGCTTGACAACATATTGCTAAGTAAAAAATAAAAGTAAAAAGCCTTTCTGAAAAGGCTGGGCAAAGGTAATCGGAAATACGTTATGACACAATAAAGTGCAAGGCAGAATGCCTATATGAAAATATGTACGCAAAGCCCTTATACTTTACGTTTTTTAGGTCTTACCAATACATATGAATCATCAATCATCTCTTTCAACAGTTTACGTGGTAGCGAGCCATCGACGAGAACTGTATTCCAGTGTTTTTTGTTCATATGATAACCCGGCAATATGGACGAGTGATTTTCACGCAATTCTTCCGCTTTTTCGGGGTCGCATTTTACGTTGAAGCGCAGCGGTTGCTCGTCAAGCGCCATCAACAAAAATATTTTCCCGTTGGTTTTGAATACGAGCGTCATTTCCCCAAAAGGGAAACCTTCCTCAACATCTTCTTTGGACAATGCGTATTCACGGATTTCTTCTACATTCATAACATTATTATTTGATGTTTTCCCTTTATCTTGCTAACTTGGGGTTTGATTCTTTTTAAGCGAACGCGATATGAAAATAGTAACTTTTTTTACAACGATTGTAGCTGCTGTTTTGTTTGGCTTTGGCTTTTTCTATGTGAACAAACATAAAACCGTGACGCGTGACCAATATCTTCATGTTTTTTTACTGTCGCGAAACGATGATGATTTTCACCTGATGGTCGATTCCATCGTATTTAATTCCGATCTGGCAGAGCAAGGCGACATGGGATTATATTCCTATGTAGGAAAGATTGCGAAAAACGGCGACTCTGCGGATATTGTCTTCAAGTCCCAAAACATCGACACCACATTTACCATGGCAGTTGTGGGCATCGACTCTATCGCCATAGGCGCGCAAGGCGACGGACAACTGTTGCTGAAAAAGCTTTAACCTCCATTTCTTTGCAAAACAAGCAACCAAAATCGTTTTCAAACGTTGATTGTTTTACCTCATTATTCAGAAAACATTAAATAAGACACCATGTCGAACGGCATATTGCTGCAATCGTTTCATTGGTACACGGAAGGAAATGGTCAATTTTGGAAAGAAATAAAGGAAAAAGTAGAAGATTTTAAGAAAAAAGGCATCACTGCCATCTGGCTACCTCCTGCGCACAAAGGAGCAAACGGCGGATATTCCGTGGGCTACGACGCTTACGACTTGTTCGACTTAGGAGAATTTGACCAAAAAAATTCCATTCCTACCAAATACGGAACGAAAGACGAATATCTAGCAGCGATTGACGCGCTTCGCCAACAAGGAATTGCGGTTTATATCGACGCGGTATTGAACCACAAGATGGGCGGCGATGAAGATGAATCCATAAAGATGGTTCGCATGGATGAAAATGACCGAACACAGCATATTGGACAACCTTTCGAAGGAACAGCATTTACCAAGTTCACATTTCCGGGTCGCAACAAGCAGTACAACGATTTTGTTTGGGATTT
This sequence comes from Chitinophagales bacterium, assembly GCA_015655435.1. Lineage (GTDB taxonomy): Bacteria > Bacteroidota > Bacteroidia > Chitinophagales > Chitinophagaceae > Rhizosphaericola. Next base: position 18,831 of record JAATFC010000091.1, read on the forward strand.
TCAGTGTTTCAGCGGTATTGACTACATCACGGACGAGGACGGAAACGGCACGAGTGGGATTTTTTGCATCTTTAACCAATATGGCGACAACTGGGAAGATAACGTCTCCAGTGAAAATGTCAATTACGATTTTCTGATGGGATGCGATATTGATTTTCGTAATCCTTCGGTCCGAAAGCATTTGCAGGACTGGATTCAGTGGTATTTTGATTTGACAAAATTTGAAGGCATTCGTTTGGATGCTGCCAAGCATATCAATTTTGATTTTTTCATTGAATGGATTGATTTTATTAAGGCGTCCGTGCGTAGTGACTGTTTTTTCGTTGGGGAATATTGGACGTTTAACCATCCGGAGCTAGTCGCTTATATTGACTCGGTGGAAGGAAGGATGCATTTGTTCGATGCACCTTTGCAAAACAATTTCCATATTGCCAGTCACGAAAAAAACAATTACAACCTTACGGAAATATTTGACAATACACTCGTACAGTCGCATCCTGACCTAACCGTAACGCTTGTCGACAATCACGACACACAACCCTTGCAGTCATTGGAAAATCCAGTCGAGCCTTGGTTCAAGCCATTGGCATACGCGTTGATATTGATGCGAGCAAAAGGCTATCCCTGTGTTTTCGTTCCGGACGTTTACGGTGCGACCTATACGGACAAAGGGAATGATGGTCAGGACGTGGAAATCTTCATGCCCGCGATTGACAAACTGGATGCGCTGATGACGGCTCGCCAGCTATTTGCCTATGGCGAACAAATCGATTATTTTGACCACAACAACTGCATTGCGTGGCGCAGAACCGGTGATGACGAAAAGGAAGGTTGCATTACCATTCTTTCCAACGGAGACGAAGGATTTAAGGATATTACGTTGGGAGAAGATTTTGCCCATGCTGTTTTTTATGATTTTCTGCAAAACAGACAGGACGAAGTCCAATTGGACGAACAGGGAAATGGAAATTTTTTGGTAAATAGCTGCTCCGTAAGTGTGTGGGTAAGAAAAAAATAAGCAGTTTTGCATTATGTGCAGAAAACACTTGTCTCGATTCTCAATATTCAGCAAAAGAAAAAACAACTCGGCAGCACGTTTCTTACTGTTTGTGTTGATGGTTTGTTTTTCTTTTTTCCAGACAAATGCACAGCAAACCCAAACTACGCAAAAACCGACGCAGACCAAACCAAAGTCCAATGCGACTCCGGTTCATACGAAAAAAGATACTGCACAACATCGGACAACCACAACGCAGCACAGACCTGCAACAGCCAATACGATTACTTCGAATAAGAAAGACAGCACTGTAAAGAAGAAAGCAACTCCTATAGCTGTTTCCCCAAAAAGGAAAGACAGCACTGCTAGCGCGACACCTCGTCCACAACACAAACCAATAGCCGACACATCCAAACATACTGCTATCGTTCCTCATGCAAATACCCAAAAACCATCCGGTAAAAGAACTGATGCACTCTGGGAAAAGACGATGAACGTTCCGCATTTACCATTAAAAGCCAAACCAATATTCGTATTGGACGAACCGCATCCCTACGAGTCGAAAGATGTTTTGTTTTTCACGGTTTGTGGGTTGTTTTTATTGTACGGTATCGTCCGTACAGCTTTCCCCAAATACACGGACAGCCTTTTTCGCAATCTGGTTTCATTCTCCTCTATTGACAGGAACGACACCAACATGGGGCAAAACAACCTGCCGTCACTTTTGCTCAATATACTTTTCTGCCTTTCTACCTCCTTATTGGCAGCGCTTATATTGGAACAGACCAATAAAGTAGAATTGCCGGCATGGCAGATATGGCTTATCGGGAGCATGGTAATCGGAGCTATCTATCTGGTCAAGTTCTTGACTATACACCTTTCCGGTTGGATTTTCAATGCAACTGCCGACGCGCAATCCTATATGTACGTTGTGTTTATGGTCAACAAGATTATCGGGATATTGAGCCTTCCCGCGATATTGATTTTTGCATTTTCCCAAAATCCACAACTTGGCCAATACGTGTTGACCATTGGTGCTATATTGCTGGTTGTACTTTTACTGTACCGTTATGTCGTCACGTTTTCGTTGATGGCCAGAAATCTCCAATTAAATGCATTCCACTTTTTTTTATACCTTTGCAGCGTAGAAATAGTACCAATACTTATTTTGTATAAGTTGTTTTTCAAGGATCTGGTCAATTGGATTTGATGCAACAGTTGGTTTGATTGTATTTCTTACGAATCGGTAAAGAGACGCTAAATGATATCTATATTGAAACAAGAAAAAAAGATCTTAATTACGCAGCCTAAACCTCAGAGTGAAAAATCGCCTTATTTTGATCTTGAAAAAAAATTTGAACTCTCTTTAATATTCCATCCACTGTTTACTGTAGAGGGAATCCCGGCTAAAGAATTCAGGCGTCAAAAAATAGATATAACTACTTATTCCGCCGTTATTTTTACAAGTAGGCACGCGATAGACCATTTTTTCCGTCTTTGCGAAGAAATGAAAGTATCCGTCAGTCAGGAGACCAAATATTTCTGCATCACGGAAGCCGTCGCACTTTACCTGCAAAAATTCATCCTGTACAGAAAAAGAAAAGTTTTCTTTGGTGCAAACGGTACCAACCAAAGCCTTCTCGATGTCATCAACAAACATAAAGCAAACGAGACTTTCCTTTATGTGACCAGCGAGAACCCGGAAGAAAACTCCATCATGGCTTGGTTGAAAAACAGTAAAAGCATCTACAACAACGCCAGCATGTACCGCAACGTCGACAACGGTACGAAAGACATCCTGACCGCTGCACATTACGACATTATCTGCCTGTTCACGCCAGGATCAGTTAAGCAAATACAGGAAACCTTCCCCGAATTCAAACAAAAAGACACAGCCATCGCCGTGTTTGGAAGCAATACGGAAAAGGCTGCTACCGAAGCTGGATGGAAAGTAGACATTTCTGCTCCCACTCCACAATCACCCAATATGGGCGTTGCGCTGGATCAATATCTCAGCAAGGATCTGGTAAGTAAATAAGGCTATAAACATATTGAAATAGAAAAAGGCTTGCGGTTTGCAAGCCTTTTTCTATTTCTTATCGATAAGCGAATCGTTTTTGTCCAATACGAAAATGTCCTCGCTGTCCTTGCGCATGTACAGTTCTTCCCTCGCATAGTGTTCCAGAGCGGAAGGATTGGTACTCAATTCCGAAAGCTGCCTTTTGGTAGAGTCTATTTCCTTTCGGTAAAACTCCTGACTTGCCAACATTTTGTTGAGCTCTTTTTTGCGCTGTATCTGCGTAAAAATATCGTTTCGGTCAAAGAACAGAAGCAGCAAAGCAAATACCGCCGTAGAGAGGACGTATTTGTTTTTCATGTATTTGACTATAGTTTCCTTGCTGATCATTCTTTCTAAATGGAGTATTTTATGTGCGCAATTTATATAATATTGGGAGAATAAAGGAAAGCCTTTTTCCACAAAAAGCAAAACTCATTCAAACTCAATCCTATTCACATTCACCCACTTTTTTCATCAAGGAAAAAAGTGGCAAAAAAATCAAGTCTTCCGAAGGCGAATCCTGCGGACCGTTCGAAAATCGCTTCGCGTACTTTTTTTGCTCCGTATTGAATTTTGAAGATCCTGAATATCACGCAAAAAACACAGCTACGCTATTTTCTTCACATTTCGCTACCGAATTCTCCAAATTATATAAAATACGCTTTCCCTTTTTCCACAAAAACGGCCATTTCTTCCTCGTTCCATTTTCCAAAACCCAATCGCATCGCAATCCATTTACGAGACTGGTACAACAAACTATTTGGAATAATAATACCTTCATTTCCGTATTTTTTTGCAAAGGAAGATAGGTTGAAACCCCACTCAAAATTGAGCCAAAGTCCAAGTCCTGCTTTCGGAACTTCAAAATGTGTGTATTGACTCCAATCCCTGTGCAAAAGTTGACAAAGTTGATTGCGGCGTTCCAAATAACTCTTGGTATTTTTCTTGATGATACGCTGCAAACCTCCAGACTGCAAAGCAGATGCTACAATATGTTGTGCCAATCCAATATGACCTGCACCAATATAAACCAGATATTTTCGGATTTCGTCCAATACGTTTTTGGGCGCGACTATGTAACCAATATTCCAGTCGGGGCGCATCACTTGCTCGAATGAATGACTATAAACCACGACGCCTTCTGAATCTAACGCTGCCAAAGAGGGTAATTTGTTTTTCTGAAAATTAATCAAACTATCGGTTTCTTCTTCCAATATAAAAAAACCATATTGGCTAGCCAGACGCAATAGTTCCAAGCGTTTTGCATAACTCAATATAGTCGTTGTAGGATAATGGTTTTGCGGCTCGACAAAAACCATTCTTATAGTCTGTTTTTTACAAATTTCCTCCAACGCGCCCACATCAAAACCGTCCGATTCCATTGGGATAGTTTTCAATACGGCTCCGGTTTGTTGGATTGCCATATTAATAATATAGTTGCCCGGGTCAGCCACGATAACCACATCATCTTTTTTCAATAAAGCCAGTGTTATCAGCGCAATGTTCATCGCTTTATTGGAGGTTATCAGTATTTGGTTTTCCGGCACGGAGATATGGTTGGTTTCGCTGATATATCGACTCAATATATGTTGCAAAAAAGAGGATGTATTTGTATAGTTTTTTCCAAACACACCAGAAAATCCAATACCCAATTTTTCTCCCTCAAAAAGCCGTCCATCCGGATTCCCATCATCCAAAACATAATCGGAAATTTGCTTTCGCGATTCTATTTCCAATATTCGGTTGTGGGGAATCTGGAATTTAGCTTTTTGGGGGAATCCGTTTTTTTCATCTATTGAAGACTGCAATGAACTAAAAACAATATCGTGGTTGATAAACGTCCCTTTGTTTGGAATCATTATCACGATTCCCTGCAAAGCCAGTTCCTCATAAGTCGCCACTATCGTTTTGCGATGCAACTGCAATGCCACCGACAATTGACGTGTCCCCGGTAACGCCGTTCCTGCTTTCAAAATCTCTCCACGCAAAAGCGTAGTTATCTGTTCTGCCAATTGCATATACACAGCTTTGGTATCTTGTCGATTGACAACAAGCGTATTGGACAGCACATCAATAACCGGACTACCTGACATATTAACAACTGGTACATTTATACCATCCGGCAAGATAATATTTTTGTACCAGAACAAACATTACGAACAAACTCAATGAAAAAAACAGTATTATTTTCAGCCCTTTTACTCGCAGGTTTTTATGCGCAAGCACAGATGGAAGGTTCCACATTAGACTCAGTCGTCGTAAAAGAAAACCGTCTACTCTACACCGCCAAAGAACAAAACCGCAATATCCGAATCATTACTAAAGAGCAAATCGATGCATTGCCCATCCGCTCGGTCAATGAAGTATTGAGCTATGTCGCAGGTATCGATTTTCGCCAGCGTGGTCCAGGCGGAGCGCAGGCAGACGTATCTATCGACGGTGGCACTTTTGACCAGACATTGGTTTTGATTAATGGAATCCGAATGACCGATCCGCAATCAGGTCACAATATGATGAACCTGCCGATAGCATTAGACGTCATTGATCACATTGAAATATTGAGAGGCTCGGCTGCTCGTATTTATGGTATCAACGCACTGACTGGCGCTATCAATTTCGTTACGAAAACACCACAAAAGGACGGGCTTATCGTTACAGGATATGCCGGCAGCAATTTCAAAAAAAGTGAAACGTATGACAACAACTATAACAATTGGGGCGCAAGATTAACACTGGCAAAAGTTTCAGGCAAAACGAGCCACCTTTTGTCTTTTTCGCATGACTTGGGAAACGGATTTCGTTACAATACGGCACTCAATAACAGCAAAGCATTTTATCAAGGAAAATTTTACACAAAAGACAAAGACTATTTCGATGTATTGGGTGGCTATACTTACAACAAGTTCGGAGCAAATGGATTTTACGCAGCACCCGGCGATAAAAATTCAGGCGAAAAAGTAGCCACGGCAATGGCTTCCGTCGGCTATCACGCAACTATAAACCCAAACTGGACAATGGCTCCACGCCTCAGCTATCATTTCACGGAAGACGATTATCGCTATATAGTCAATCCATTGACGGCGCGCAACCTACACAAAACACATATCGTCAATCTTGAATGGAACAATACGGTACACACAACTACGGGCGATATTGGATTTGGATTGGAAGCGAGAAACGAACATATCATAAGTTCCAATCTGGGTAATCACAACCGCTACAACTACGGGCTTTCCGGAGAATATCGATTTACCAATCTAGGTAGATTTTCCTTGAACGCAGGAGCTTACCTCAACTACAATACAGAGTATGGTTGGCAGTTATTTCCCGGATTGGATGCAGGATATTTATTGGCAAAAAATCTGAAATGGTTTGTCAATGTCGGAACAGGTCAACGCCTGCCAACATACACAGACTTGTACTACAAAGGACCGTCCAATATTGGCAATGCAAACCTAGTTCCGGAAAATGCTCGGTACGCCGAGTCTGGACTTAAATACAACTATAAGAATTTCAGTGCGACCACTAGTTATTTTTATAGAAGAGTCAACCATTTCATTGACTGGACTAAAGCAAGTGTTACAGACCCATGGCAACCCAACAATTTCCAACGTATCAATATGCAGGGATTGACAGTGGCGATGGATTATAAAATAAAAGGAACGGATAATAGTTTGTTTTCCAATACGCTTTTTGGAATCTCCTATACCAATCTGCAACCGAAGATAAAGGGATCGTCATCGTCCAATACGATTTCCTTGTATTCCATCAATAGTCTGCGTGACCAACTAGTAACGACTATCAGTTCGGATATTTTTCAAAAGCTGAACATCAGCGTTGCAGGACGTTACCAAAAACGTATCAACTATAAGAAATATTTTCTTCTGGACGCAAGGGCAAGCTACAAGTTCCTCAATAAATTACGTTTTTATATTGACGCGACCAACGTGGGTAATATCACTTATATAGAAGCTGCAGCCGCACCACTTCCAGGAAAATGGTACACAGCAGGACTGCAGTTGACATTATAAAAGAATTTACATCCCCTAACTAACCTAGTGGTTCAAATACGAGTTTTATCTATGCTTTTCAATGGCGCGGCTTTCTAGCTGCGCCTATTTTTTATAGGCACCTCTCCTAAAATAATTTCGGATTTATTTATAATTTAGAGCCTCAATAGAATCTTCATGACCAACGTTTATTTCATTTCCGGTATGGGTGCAAGCTGCAATGTTTTTGATGGTTTGCAGTTACCGAACCAATACCAAAAATGCTACATCGAATGGAAACTTCAGGAACAAAACGAGACTTTGGAAAACTATACAAAAAGGATGATGACGGATATTGACACTACGCAACCTTTTATATTGGTTGGCTATTCTTTTGGCGGGGTTATCATTCAGGAAATGAGCAAATATATCGCTCCGCAAAAAACAATTTTATTAGCAAGTATAAAGAACGAAAATCAAAAACCATTTTCTTATTCGATTGGAAAAACTATCAGGATAGAAAAACTTATAAAACCTTGGTTATTCAACGACAACCTGATTTCCTGGTTTTTCAATCGTTTTGTCTACAAGACAGAAAAGAAAATCAACTTGAAAGAATTTCTTCCGCAACTCAACGCATCTTATATGCGCTGGGCAATCCACACCATATTGCACTGGCGACCGACTATAAAAATTCAGAAACTATATCAGATACACGGAACAAAAGACCATACGATTCCCTACATAAGAATCAACAGGACTTATATTGGCAATCATATTGATTTATTCACCATTGAAAATGCGGGTCATCTGCTGGTATTCGAAAAACCAAATGAAGTTTCTGCAGTATTGAGAAATATTTTGGAAAAAAGAATAGATTGAATGTACGTACTCTAGAATTATAACTCCACTATAAAATATCGTCAACCAATGCTATCTAAACCCAACGCCTTTCGCCAAAGGTTTAAACCTAAAAATATAGAATGGTGCTTTTGTCAAATTTTTTCCGTTATTGAAAACCGCACCCAGATGGACTTGTGCTGCCGAAACATACACATAACCGTCAGCAACATTGTAACTAACACCATCCGGCCAAAGCAAATTTTCGTCAGAAAATATATGATGAACCGTTTTATCTTTCGCCAGAACAACCGCTACACTATTGGTTCCCATGGCGGTTAAATATAAATTTCCATCACTGTCAATGCTCAATCCACCGTTGTTGGGTTTGTCGGAATACGTTTCAATTTTCTTATCCAATTCAATTTCGCTTAAATTTTCATTCAGCAAATCAAGTATTCGCAATCGATAAATTTTACTTCCGTTCAAAGGAGCATAATACAACCATTCAAAATCTTTGTCAGCCGTAATTCCATCACAACCAACGAGCAAATTTTTGCCGTTAACTGCCAAAGGTTTTCCATCAATAACGGTTGGTAAATTTTCAGGTAAAGTACTGCGGTGACCTTCCAGCAATCTTCTCGTTTCCCCTGTTTTCATATCAACAATAATCAAACTTGCTGTGCTGCCATCTCCACCGTTTCCAATGCCTTCATCGGCAATCACAAAAGCACCGTGTTTGGTATCCACTACCATATCATTGGGCTGAGATGTAGGAACAACGGCAGTTTCTGGCAAATAGTAAATTCGCGCCAACTTATCTGTTTTGGTATTCCAACCGACAATTTTTGGCGTAATAGGATTTCTTTGTCCCATGTCCAACATCCAAACAATTCCGTTTTTATCGTTTCTAATTCCCAAAACATTGCTCAAATAATGATCGTCCGTTTCTCGTGGCGTGTTCCATGCTTCGTTCGGAAATGGTTTAGTTGTTTTCGTTTTGGCATCGTATTTTACCACTCTGAATTTTGGATTGAAAAACGGATGATGACTATACACCAAATCGCCCTGATGTGTGAACGCAATATTTCCTACAGATTGCTCAACAGTTGCAAAAACTTCATGCTTCACGTTTTGAGCGAAACTGCTAAAGCTCAAAAAAACACTTATGGTCCAGAGTAAATTTTTCATAATTGAATGTTTAAATGGAGTGAATAATGTTTTCAATCGGTAAACGAAATTTGGGTTTTATGGATGGTTGATTGGCATCCTCCGCATCTCTGTAACCCAGTGCCACAGCAAACAAAGTTTTGTAGTCTTTCAGTTGTAGAATCGTGTCGTATTCATCATTTTTAATGCCTTCCATCGGACTCGAATCTATTTTCAAACTGGCACAAGCCGAAAGAAAAAAGCCAAGCGAAAGATAAACCTGATGTTGCAACCATGACTTGATTTCTGCTTTGGACAAGGGTTTCAGAAAATTATTATAATAGTTAACAGAACCTTCAGGTAAGTTTTGATGGATTTGTTCTTCAAAATTTTCAACTTTATCAATTACGGCAAACACCACCAAATGACTTGCATCATTAATTTTTTGTTCATTGAAATAAGAAACACTTGCTAATTCTTGTTTTACTTTTTCATCCGAAACAAAGAAAAACTTCCAAGGCTGACTGTTTATGGATGACGGACTTAAACGAATGATTCCTTTTAATTGTTCAATCTCCTCATCCGATATTTTTTTGTTTGGATTGTATTTTTTTGTCGTGTATCGGTTGTTTGCAAGTGTTTGAAAATTCATATTCATAAAATTTAATTTATACTATACTATTTATTGTTGCAAAATTAAGTATAGTAAATTATCTTTGCAATAACGGTCAAAAATGATAGTATAAAATGTATTGTATAGACAACAAACAATATCCTTGCAGCACCAGCCTGACGATGAAGTTTATCGGTGGGAAATGGAAAGCCGTAATTCTGATTCATCTTATCGAAAAAAAGCGATACAATGAATTGCGAAAAGAACTTCCGATGGTTACGGAACGCACTATCAGCCTGCAATTGAAAGAGTTGGAAGAAGACGGATTGATAAAAAGAACCGTGTTCACCAGCAAGCCACCTTTGAAAGTCGAATATGAACTCACAAAGTTCGGACAGACACTTGTGCCGCTGCTAAAATCCATTGCTCAGTGGGGAAAAGACACAGCGAAAATCAATAAGACGATCAGCTTTATAGAATAAAGCGGCACATTGTCCTATTCATTTTGAGAATAAGTGTATCTGTATAGTTTAGAATTTATAGGAATATATCTTATGCCTTTTGGTCCAATATCTTTTTTATCTGTTTGACATCTTCCCATAGTTCGGGAATGCGTTTTTGCCAAACGAGTTCGCGTCTTTTGACTTGCGCATCTTCCGCAGGATAACCGAAATATACTTTGTCGCCTTTCAAGGAAGACGGAACACCACTTTGTGCAAGCACTTGCGTATTGGCACCAATAGTCAAGGTTTTGCTTACGCCAACCTGTCCCCAGAGACAAACACCGTCTTCTATAGTAGTCGCTCCGGCAATGCCGACTTGCGCTGCGAATAAACAGTTTTTGCCAATCGTATTGTCGTGGCCAATATGGACTAGGTTGTCGATTTTAGTACCTTTTCCGATAACTGTCGATGCTGTAACTCCTCGGTCAATAGTGCAATTGCAACCAATCTCCACATCATCTTCAATCACCACATTACCACAGCTCTGCATCCGACGGTACCAAACTTCGCGGTCTTTTTTGGTATTATAGTAGAATGCGTCACCACCAATAACAGTTCCGGATTGTATGACCACATTGTCTCCGATTTCTGTATAGTCCAATATCGTTACGTTAGGAAATATTCGGCAGTTTTTGCCAATCTTCACATCGGTTCCGACAAAAACGCCCGGCATCACAATCGTGCCTTCTCCAATAATCGCTTTTTCATTAATCATTTTGTCAGCGGGCGCGAACGGACGAAAATGGTCAACAATTTTCAGATAAGCTTCAAATGGGTTTTCGGTTACAATCAATGTTTTTCCTTGCGGAACTTGCACTTCTGAAGTATTGATAATGATATGTGTCGCTGCACTATTCAGACAAGTATCGTAATATTTTGGTGCGTCCACAAATACCAAATCGCCGGATTCCACTTTGTGCAATTCGTTGATACCTGTCGCCTGAGCATTTTCATCCCCGACAATCGTCGAAGCATTGACCAATTGCCCAATCCACTGGATAGTTACCGGAGCCGGAAATTTCATATTGTTTTCCTTTTTATAACAAACAAAGGTAACTCGAATTATGAGTTATGAATTAGGAATTATGAGTTGATTTGCAAATTGAAAGTTACTTTTTTAGCTAGATTGATTGACCGAATGTCAATAGGTTACTATCGGGATCCAATAGGGAAAATTCCTTTTGTCCCCAAGGTTTTACCTGTAATGCTCCATTCGGATGGATGGCAACGCCACTATCTATCAAAGCTTGGTATAATGTATCAATATTGTCGGTTCGGATATAGACTTGTCCATAGTTTTCCTCCGGGACAAGTTCTTTATATTGGAAAAAGTGTATTTCTATTTGGTCCTTTTTGAGCATTGTATATTGGTCAAAACCCGGAACGCCGCCAATTTCCTTAAATCCTAATTTGTCAATATAAAAACGCTTAGTAGCAAGACTGTCTCGCATCGGTATTTTCGGATGGATTTGTGTTAGCATGAAAATCGGATTTATTAAGAAAAATATTGTTTTGCCACTACGATTTATTGTTCTACCAGCCAGCACAAAACCATCTCGTCAAACAGTCTGAAAGAAACCTGTAAGGGAAACTCGTTGCCCCCACGGAGAAAATCCACATGCACGATCTGATCCGGATCTTCTTCCATATTGCGGATTTTTATATTGTCCTTTAGGCTGATATTGCCGTAGCTCCACCATTTGAATACGGACTCTTTGACGCTCCAAAAAGTCGTCAACATCTGCAGGTTCTGTCCACCCATGCTGTCTTCCACCAGATCCATCTCATCCTCATCCAGGAACTTATGGGAGATTCGTTTTATCTTTTCAGCAAACAGTTCGATATCAATCCCGACCCTGTTCCTTTCGCTGACAATCGCTGCGGCGTAACCGCCACCATGCGAAATAGAAAAATGGTATTGTTCGTTAAGCAGATAAGGTTTTTTGGTATCGGCGATTTCAATCTCCTCAGAAGGAAAGTCTGGAAACAGATATTTCAATAAAAAGCGTCCGGCAAGATGCTGCAAGCGTTTGTGCGGATGGCTGATATCCCTTGCGGAAGGGACACTGTTCAGAAAAAAAGACTCGTCTTCCTCTATTTTCCAAATAGCCAGTCGCGTAAAATCGTTAATATTGTGTCGAAAAAAAAGCCCCATATAGCTATTCTAAAAATTTAGTACTTAATATCGGGCTAAAATACATCAATCCCATTGTTTTTTATGATTTTATCTGATAAAAGTATATTGGAAGAAATTGCCAAAGGTACAATTAAAGTAGAGCCTTATTCGCGTGAATCCCTTGGCAGCAATAGCTATGACGTACACCTCGGAAAGGTATTGGCTGTGTATAAAGATGAAGAACTGGATGCAAAAAAACACAACCAGATAGACTATTTCGAAATACCGGAAGAAGGCTATGTATTGCAACCTGACAAGTTTTACCTAGGGGTTACGCTAGAGTACACGGAGACGCATGCACACGTTCCTTTCCTGGAAGGGAAATCCTCGACAGGCCGCTTGGGCATCAACATCCACGCAACGGCGGGGAAAGGCGACGTAGGATTCTGCGGAAACTGGACACTTGAGATTTCCGTCAAGCTGCCCGTTCGTATATATGCAGGCATGCCTATCGGGCAATTGATTTATTTTCCAGTGGAAGGTGTGGTAGAGGTTTCGTACGACAACAAGAAAAATGCGAAATATAGCGGACAGCCCAATATGCCGATAGAAAGCATGATGTGGAAGAACAAATTTTGAGTTTGGGAGCTATTGACCTAAACTATTCCTTTTTTTACCGAAAGAAAAAGTTAGTCACGATTCGTTTAGATACTTTTGTAACTAATCGGATCGTGACTTTTTCAATTTTAAATTATGCTTAGAAAACTGCTATTGCTGAGTTTCGCCCTCGGTAGTTTATTTTGTGCAAAGGCCCAAGACTCAACCCTAATCGGTCAAATAACCGGGCAGGCCACCGACACACTGAACCACATGCCCCTGAACGGAGCCAAGGTCGTATTGACATCTCTTGTCAACGATTCGACCGTATTGCAAACCACCACCGTGAAATCGGACGGGAGTTTTTCCTTTGACAAGTTACCTTTGGACAGCTTTTGGGTAAAAATTAGTTTCACGGGTTTTGCCCCCATGAAGCAAAAGGCCTATCTGACAAAAGAGGCCGTAGATTATTCCCTGTCGCCTTTTTACATGGCGATGTCCAGCAACAACCTTGATGAAGTCGTGGTAGTGTCGACACCGCCGATTAGCTTCAAGGGAGACACTATGTCTCTTAACGCTGATGCCTTCCATACCAAGCCCAACTCAACCGCCGAGGATTTGCTTAAAAAATTACCCGGCATGGAAGTAGATGGTAGTGGTAATATCAAAGCTCAGGGAGAATCGGTATCAAGGGTCTTGGTTAATGGTAAAAGATTTTTCGGGGATGACCCCAAAATGGCCACACAAAACTTGCCCAAAGACATTATTGACAAAATCGAGGTCTATGATGCCCAGAGTGACCAAAGTACGTTTTCAGGTTTTGATGACGGCAACAGAATCAAGACCATCAATATCGTCATAAAAAAAGATAAAAACGTTGGCTATTTCGGCAAGCAAGCCGCTGGTGTCGGGCATTCCGACCAGACATTGTACAATGCTGGAGGAAGTATCAACCGATTCAACAACGACCAGAAAATTTCGCTATTGGGGCAGGTCAACAATGTTAATAGCCAGATGTTTACCATGCAGGACTTGAGCGGCGGAAACGGTCGTAATGCAGGAGGCGGTCGAGGCAGTGGGGCTTCCGGCTCTTTCGGACGTGGTTCGTCCGGTATTACCAAAACAATTGCCGCAGGTTTGCGTTACGCTGACAAATGGGGAAACACGGACGTCGACGGTAGCTATTTTTACAACAATAGCAAGACATGGAACGACGGACATTCTGAGAGAGAGAATCTCTATTCCGATTCGTCACAAAATACCAATCAGAATAGTATCACGAACGTCTTAAGCCGAAACCAGAATCATCGTTTACAGTTCAATATTGACTCCAAGATTGATTCTACCAATTCGCTTATCATTCGTCCCAATATGTCTTTCATCACCAGCGACAATCAGAATGGTCAGACAACGGACATTTTCAAGGACAACAACGGACAACCTAGCTATATCACACGCTCCAATATAAAAAATATCACACACAATTCCGGTTTCAATGGCAGCGGAAATGCATTATATATGCACCGTTTTGCAAAGGCGGGCAGGACTTTTTCTGTAGGTATTGACTGGAGTGGCAATCAAAATGATGGTTTTGGCTATAATACAAACATCATAAATTATGTTTCGGAAAATTCCACGGACTCCATCAATCGCTACTATAAAACCAAATCCAATAGTAACACGCTGGGAGAAACGCTGACATATACGGAGCCTATCGCAAAGTATCAACAAATAGCTTTTAGCTACAACCATACATATACCAAACGCGTTTCTGATAGAAAGACTTACAACTACAATGAGGCAACAAACCAATATGACCAGTTGGATTCAACATTGACCAACAACTTCAACAATACCTACAATTCCAACCGTTTAGAGTTGGGTTATCACTTCAACAACAAAACAATCAATTTTAGTGCGGGAAGTGGAGTTCAATTCGGAAGTCTTAAAAGCGTGAATTCAACGAAAGGCTACACGATACCTCAGAAATATACCAATTTTTATCCTACAGCATCGTTCAGATGGAACCTCGAACAGTCACGTCGTCTGACATTCAATTATAATGGTCGCACAAGCCAACCTTCCGCCAATCAATTGCAACCAGTATTGGACAACACTGACCAGTTGAATCAGGTTATTGGTAACGCCAACCTTAAACAGTCTTTCACTCACACTTTCAAAGCTAATTATTTCTTTTTCGACAGGACAAATAATAGGCATTTGTTTTCCATGTTGAGCTATTCCTTGACCGACAATAATATTGTAAACATCACGACAAGATTAAGTAATGGTGGACAGCTCACTTCCTATTCCAATATGAGCGGTTTTTACAATATCAATGGTTCGTTTGACTACGGATTCCCTATTATAAAACCACAATCCAACCTATCGTTCAGAACAGCCCTAAGTGCCAAAAAATCGCCAGGGCTCGTTGTTGACGCGACCCATGGCGTCAGCGATACGTCTCTTAACGTTACACGCAACTATGGTTTCGGCGAGCGTATTAGTTGGACGACCAATCTCGATTCATCCTTTGACGTCAATATTAGCACAGAACCATCCTATAATATCTCTAAATACACATTGAATACTAGATCCAATACCAATTACTTTTCCCAAAACATAACTTTTGAAGGAACATGGTATACCAAATCTGGTTGGCAAGTCAATGGAACATTCAACTATACATACTATACAGGACTATACAATACAAGTGTTCCGATATGGAATATGTATGTATCTAAATCCATATTTAAAAACAAAGCCGGAGAAATCCGTTTTTCCGTCAATGACATATTGAATCAAAACAAGGCAGTGAAAAACACCCGTTCAGACAACTATATTCAAACACAGACAAATACAGTCCTAAAACGATATGCAATGCTATCGTTCGTCTACAACCTGAATAGCTTCAAAGGAAGAGATTCAGGCAATAGGGAAAGAAGAGGCATGGGCGGAGAACGAGGACCGGGAGGTTTTGGTGGAGGACAAGGTCGTATGAACTAGAAACAAATATTTTCCCGACAATCTCCGCTACTTTTTTATCTTTAGGTATAAATAACTATTTATGCCTAATTTTTTTATGCGGATGGGGATTGTGGCTACACTGGCGATTCCCACCACGCTAATTGCTCAGAAAACATATCAATGGAAAGAAGCTACTGCAGCAGGCTATTCCTATAAGTATGTTACCAACGATCCGTTGAAAGCGAGATTCTATACGCTTAAGAACGGTTTGAAAGTTATCCTTTCGCAAAACAGTAAAGAACCGCGTATCGCTGTCAATATACCCGTCAGAACGGGTAGCAACAACGACCCTTCTGACCACACAGGTCTTGCACATTACTTGGAGCATCTTTTGTTCAAAGGGACCGACAAGTTTGGTTCGCTTGACTGGGCCAAGGAAAAACCTTATCTGGACAGGATTACAGCACTGTATGCCGAATATAACGCAATACCTACAACAGATGCAGCGGCAAGAAAAGCAAAATATCACGAGATTGACAGCGTTTCCGGAGTAGCGTCACACTATTCTATTGCAAATGAGTACGACAAGCTCATGGCCAATATAGGTTCGCAGGGAACGAATGCGCACACTTGGGTAGAAGAAACAG
Organism: Chitinophagales bacterium; assembly: GCA_015655435.1. Classification (GTDB taxonomy): domain Bacteria; phylum Bacteroidota; class Bacteroidia; order Chitinophagales; family Chitinophagaceae; genus Rhizosphaericola. Next base: position 35,308 of record JAATFC010000091.1, read on the forward strand.
TCTATGAAGAAAATATTCCGTCCAATGCTTTGGATAAATTCATCCAAATACAGGCAGAAAGATTTCGCAATCCCCAGTTCCGTCTTTTTCATACAGAGCTGGAAGCGGTTTACGAAGAGAAAAACCGCGGGTTGGACAACGATGGTTGGAAAGTCAACGAAACCTTGATGGCTTCCGTTTTTCCTACATCCAACTACGGTCAGCAGACAACCATCGGAACGATTGACCATCTGAAAAATCCATCCTTGATTGCCATCCGCAACTACTATAACAAATATTATGTCCCAAACAACATGGCGATTGTCCTGTCTGGAGATTTCAATCCGGACGAAGCCATCAAGCTGATAGACAAAAACTTCAGCTACATGACGAGGCAGCCAGTCGAGGATTATAAAAACCCGGTTGAAAAACCAATCGTTGGGCCAATCGTAAAAGATATCTATGGGCCAAGTGCTGAATCCGTGACTATCGGTTACCGAATCGGAAAAGCGGAATCACATGATGCCCTAATGTCCGACCTTATTAGCGAAATCCTCAATAATGGAAAGGCTGGCTTGTTTGACCTAAATCTCAACAAATCCCAAAAGTTGGCAAAATCTTCCGCTGGTTCTGACCAATACAAGGATTATGGCATATTTGAATTGGAAGGAACACCCAAACAAGGACAGACTTTGGATGAGGTCAAAACGCTACTTCTAAGCCAGATTGACTTATTGAAACAAGGAAAATTTGACACAACGCTCATCAAGGCGATTGTTGCCAATAATAAACTTGCCAAGCTAAAAGCACTTGACAACAACGATGCCCGCATGGGTATGTTGATGAAGAATTTCATCGTTAGCAAGGGTGAAAACTGGCCTTTCGTAATTTCGGAAGTGGATGCGATGTCCAATGTTTCGGCAAAAGAAGTTATTGCTTTCGCCAATGAGATATTCAAAGACAATAACTATGTCGTCATCAACAAACACAAAGGCGAAGACAAAAATATCGTCAAGGTTGAGAAACCTGCTATTTCTCCTGTGGAAACCAATGCCGGCAAGCAATCCGACTATGTAAAAAATATGACAAGCATAGAGCTGCCGTCCATACAGCCTAAATGGGTAGACTACGGTACTGCTATACAAAAAGGAACTGCAAAAAATGCGCAAATCCTATATGTTCCGAACAAGGAAAACAGTCTTTTCAACCTGTACTATTACTATGATTTCGGTTCTTACAGTAACAAATTGTTGCCTTTGGCTTTGACTTATTTGCAGTATTTGGGTACGGACAAATATAGCGCAGCGGATGTCAGCAAACAGTTTTACAATCAAGCTGCCAGTTTCTCAGCAAGCGCAGGAGCCGAATCCATGAGCATTTCCATCAATGGCCTGAATGAAAACTTTAGCAAGGCGGTATCTTTGTTCGAAGATTTGCTACAAAACTGCAAACCTGATCAGGAAGCATTGGCAAGCCTGAAAAACAGGTTGATGAAATCCAGAACAGATTCTAAGCTGAATAAAGGAACTATTGCAGTTGCGATGCGTAACTACGCGATGTACGGTGCAAAAAACCCATTCAACAATAGCTTGTCTGACAAAGAAATAGCAGACTTGACAGCAGACCAATTAGTAGCCATTTTACACGATTTACCTAAATACAAACATCGCGTATTGTATTATGGACCTCAATCTTTAACAGAGTTGTTGTCCAATATTGGCAAACTACACCAAATGCCTACCGCATGGACAGCAGCACCTAAGGCGATTGAGTTCAAAAAGGTACAGCAATCCGACAATACCGTCTATTTTGCCAACTATGACATGGTACAGTCTGAGATATATTGGTACCGTACCCTAGATGGTTTTGATACGTCAAAAGTTGCCAATGTCAATGTTTTCAACAACTATTTTGGTGGAGGTATGGGATCTGTTGTATTCCAAACCATTAGGGAAGCTAAAGCTTTAGCATATTCCACTTATGCGTTTGTCATGCCGCCTTCCAAAAAAAGTGACCAATATGGATTTTTGGGATATGTGGGTTCGCAAGCAGATAAACACGACGATGCAATCGCAGCGATGAACGAATTGATTGATACATTGCCAGTCAACCAACACAATTTTGATAACGCAGTTGGTTCTTTGAGAAAAGATATTGAAACAGAAAGAATCACGAAAACAGACATTTTGTTCCAATATCTAGCTTTGGAAAAATTAGGTATCAACTACGACATCCGCAAATCGTACTACAAACAATACCCAACAATCACAATGGATCAGCTCAAGCAATACCATGATCAAGAATTAACGAAAAAACCGTATTCCTATTTCATCGTTGCCTCTGACAAAAAAATAGAGCCGTCTTCATTAAGCCACTATGGTACAGTGAAGGTGCTCAGTTTGGAAGAATTGTTTGGATATTAAAAAAACACACTTCTTATTCCAATACGAAAACAGCGACCAATGTTGGTCGCTGTTTTTATTTTATTAAACTCGCAATGATGCTTGATCTTGGATAAAATCCCCAAACAATGCAATGGCCTAACCTAAGACTAAATGAGCAACACGACCAATAAAGCTAACCCGAATGCAATCTACGGTTTATATAGTTTTGTATTGGGTATTCTAAACATGAAAAGCATAAACAACTTCATTCATTATCTAACAAATGAGGATGCCGAACTCTAATATCCGATACCTATTTGCATAAACAAAAAAAGCGGCTGTGTCATAGACACAGTCGCACTAATTTTTTCGAAGGGGAAGCTGTTAACTAAGCTTCTGGAGCTGCAGGAGCATTAACAGAAACATACGTTCTGCGTTCGCGTCCTTTTTTAAATTCCACGATACCGTCAGTCAGAGCAAACAAGGTAAAATCATTACCAATGCCTACATTTTTACCAACATGGTATCTTGTACCTCTTTGGCGAAGAATAATGTTACCAGCGATAGCAGGTTGACCACCATATATTTTTACACCAAGGCGTTTACTTTTGGAATCGCGACCGTTCTTAACGGAACCTTCACCAACTTTATGTGCCATAATATCTTTATTTTATAAAATTACAATGAAAAAGTACAATCAGCTAAATACGACTAAGCGATGCTGTTGATTTTGATTTGCGTATATTCGGCTCTGTGTCCGATTTTTTTACGGAAACCTTTACGTCTTTTTTGTTTATAAGCGATAACTTTATCGTCTTGTACTGTAGCGTTCAACACTTCAGCTTTTACGATGTTTTTGATATCACTACCCAATGTAAGTTTACCGTCGTCATCTACCAACA
>JAATFC010000244.1 GCA_015655435.1 Chitinophagales bacterium
GTAGCAATTGTCCATTGCAATCTCGATAGCACGTATAGTCTGATCGATATTCAATACCTGACCGTGCTGTACACCGTTACTAGGAGCTTGCCCAAACCCAAGGATTTCAAGTTTTCCAAACTCGTTCTTACGTCCGGCAATTGCCGCAATCTTAGTAGTACCAATATCCAGTCCTACTATGATAGGAGCTTCTTCATGCTGAAGATTTCCCTTTTCTAAAGATGTTGGTTGTTGATTCATATTATTGGTTGTTTTTAGTTATTATTTCTTTTTACCCTTTTGCTTTACTATGTTCTTATTAGTGCCTTTACTTTTCGTGGTATCAGCATTTATTAACCCGGCACTTTGTAACTGTTTTGTACTCCATCTGCTATTGGACAATGCGTTTATAGTCGCTGTATCCTTTTGCTGTGCAACAACTCCACCTCTTCTTGTTCCCACAACTTGATTGTAACATCTTACGTCCAATTTTTCGTATCTATTAAATCCTGTTTTCGTCCATACTTGTTTATAGAAACTATATAGTCTGTCAAATTTTTCAGACAAACTATCGCCACGACCCAATGCTATAGTTGTGTTACCCAGTGTCGGTATCATATCAAAACTCTTGTCTGTATTGATATTGACCTCCGAAACAAACGCATTCCAAAAAGAATCCGCCACGATATATTGAGCGACTTTTCTCACATCCACTAATAGCAAACTATCAGGTTTAGATAGTTTTGTTTTAGTTGACGTAAATGACGTAAACACCGGCAATCTTGCAATTACGGATGGATGCAGTGGCAATTTCCTTGCTCCTGAATCAATATAAAACGAAGTTCCTTCCAAAGTAAATACGCGGGCAATCGGCTCGCTTTCCCATATCGAAGCACATAGATTGTTTTCGTCGTCGAAATACATTTTGGCGTGGCTAATCCACGGATTGGCTTCCAATGCCGTTTCTATTTTTTTCAGGTTGATATCCTTGGCGGCTATGCCTTTCATGATTCCATTTTCCTTCGCAATGTTTGTGATTTCTTTTTCGTCTATGAATATCTGATTGTTTTTCCCCTCAATGGTTATCTTGAAATCGGGAGCAATAGCGTTCTTCCTTGCGCTGCGAGCAGCTACAAGTAATGACACTAGTCCAATGCCAAACACAATCCAAAGGAAAAAAATCAGTTTACGTTTCATTTATTTTTATTCCAAAATTTCTTTTACAGGTTCTACCAATACATCAATATCACCGGCACCACACATAACGACCAATTCAGGTTTTTCACGTCTAATCCTTTCCAGCATTGCCTCTTTGTCCAATACACATTTATTTTCCAATTTCATTCTATCCAATATCATTTCGCTTGTAACACCCTGTATTGGCAACTCTCTTGCCGGATATATTGGCAATAAAATCACTTCGTCTCCATGGTCCAAACTAGCTGCAAATCCATCAGCTAAATCTTTTGTCCTTGAATATAAATGCGGTTTAAAAACAACAGTCATCTTTTTTCTGAACAAACTTCTGACACCCTTCAACAATGCTTCTATCTCTGCTGGATGATGCGCATAATCGTCAATAAGAACATGGTTTTTGCCACGCAGAACATATTCAAAACGACGCCTTACTCCTTTAAAATCTCCAATAGCAGCTTTTATCAAATCATCTTCAATTTTCAAAAACTGAGCGATGGCTATTGCTGCTATTGAGTTTTCAATATTGTGGTAACCACCCAAATGGATGACTATATCTTTCAATATGCCATTCGGCGTTGCAATATCATATTTGTATGCACCGTTTTCCACTTCTAGTTTGTGTAGATGATAGTTTGCTTTTTCATTCTCTAAACTATAAGTAAAATGAAAATCCGCATTTAGTTCATCATCTTTCGCCAAACCTTTTTTATTGATGAGACAACCACCTTTCCGGATACGTTGCGAAAACTGTACGAACGCTTCCTGCACTTTTTCCTCCGTTCCATATATATCCAGATGGTCTGCATCCATCGCCGTAATTACCGCTACGTCAGGCGACAATCGAAGAAACGATCTATCAAACTCATCTGCTTCCACTACACTTACAGCCTTTTCGCTTGCCCAAAAATTGGTATTATAGTTTACAGAAATCGCACCCAGAAAAGCATTACAGCCATAACCAGAATGTCTCAATATATGAGCCATAAGCGTTGTTATAGTTGACTTTCCATGAGTCCCGGCAATACATATATTGAACGTCGGTTCGGTAATCCACTGCAATACCTCGCTGCGCTTCATCAACTTATAACCATTCTGTTGGTAGAAGTTGAGTTCCTGCATATCTTTCGGAATTGCAGGCGTATAGATGACTATATCCGCATCCTTCCTCAGCAACGCGAGATTATCTTCATAATGAATGTTGATACCTTCCTGTTCGAGTTCTGCACATAGTTCCGAACGATGACGATCGTAACCAAACACATGCGCTTTCTTACTATTAAAAAAACGAGCCAATGCACTCATGCCAATACCACCTATTCCAATGAAATAGATAATTTTCCCTTCCAATGATTTTCTGTCAAGCAACAGTTGCTGTAGATCATTTGCCATGAATACTTATTTTTTAATCCTATTCAAAATTTCAGAAACTATCAGTTCGTCCGCATTGGGCGTAGCGAGCTTGACTATATTTTCTTCAAATACTTTTATCTTACTATCGTCAAACAATAGATTGGTCATTGCGCTCAACAATTGCGTCTGTACTTGTTCGTCCTTAATACAAACTGCAGCATTTTTTTCTACTAGGTAAGTTGCATTAACAGTCTGATGGTCTTCCGCCGCAAACGGATAAGGAACAAGTATTGCGGCTTTTTTGGCAACACACAATTCAGTTATAGACATCGCCCCAGCCCTTGATACGACTACATCTGCAGCAGCATAAGCCATATCCATATCCTGTATGAACTCTCCAATCCATAGATTATGAAAGGTCTCTCCTTTCTGTTTAAACCTTGAAGACTCCACCTTTCCAGTCTGCCATATTAACTGAATGTTCAACGTCGAGAAATCCACAAGATGCGTAAGTATGGATTGGTTGATACTACGCGCGCCTAAGCTACCTCCTATTACCAAAACAGTTTTCTTATTGGCATCCAGACCGAAAGAACGTATTGCCTCGGCATGATTTATTTCAGATGCATGAACTATATTTTTACGTACGGGGTTTCCCGTTTTAATAATTTTATTGGCAGGAAAAAATCTATCCATGTTATCCCATGCAACAAAAATTTCCGTCGCATGTTTCCCCAATAGAATATTGCTCTTCCCTGCGAAAGAATTGGACTCATGTATGAAAGTCGGAATACCCTTTTTCTGTGCATATCGCAATACCGGAAAAGTAGAATAGCCACCCACGCCAATCACTACATCCGGATAAAAAGTTTTAAAAATATTCTTAACCTCAAAATGACTTTTCAACAACTTGAATGGCAAAGAAAGATTTTTAATAATGGAACTTCTGTTCAACCCCGCAATATTAATACCGATAATCTTATAACCGGCTTGTGGGATTTTTTCCATCTCCATTTTCCCTTTGGCACCTACAAACAAAATCTCATTAGCAGGGTTACGCCTCATCAGCTCGTTGGCAATCGCCAACGCTGGAAATATATGGCCTCCCGTGCCTCCTCCCGCTATGATTATCTTGCTCATTACTATATTTTTACCGACTCTTTTTTAACTGTTTGACGATTCTTCAGATGCACCGCCTATATCTTCTTTCGTAACCTCAGCAGCAATTGCTGCTGATTTTTTACCTTCCATCATTTCCACATTCCTTGCGACACTCAATATCAATCCAATAGAGGTACAGGTAAACAAAAACGAACTACCACCCATACTTACCAGCGGTAGCGTAACTCCCGTCACAGGTACAATATTGACGTTGACAGCCATATTGGCCATCGCCTGTATCACCAACGTAAAGCTCAATCCTAATGCGAGAAACGCACCGAAAGCATAAGGACATCGCCTAAATATCCGAATGCACCTATACATAAACACTAAGTAAATAAACATGATAAAACCACCACCCAGTAGCCCATATTCTTCTATTATTATGGAAAATATAAAGTCATTGTATGCCTGAGGCAAAAAGTTACGCTGCCTGCTATTGCCCGGTCCCAAACCATATAGTACACTCCCATTGGCAATAGCGATTTTTGCTTGTTGTACTTGATAGGGAGCTTCTTTTGCATCACCACTTGCATAGATAAAATCCTGTACACGGTTGACCCACGTACTCATTCTTTTAAATACACCTCCCGACTTTACAGGCGTGTCATGCAGAGAAATATCATCCGAATTTTTATGTGTCAATACTGCGGCAGAAACCAATATAGTTATGGGAATCAATGCCAGTCCGATAACCATAAAAATATGCTTGTATCGTACACGTCCGATAAACAACAAAACCAACGATGTTGCGCCTGTCAATAATGCGTTAGATAAATTTGCAGGCATTATCAAAATACAAGTCAACGCAATAGGAATGATTAGCGGAAGAAATCCTTTTTTGAAATCCTTAATCACCATCTGCTTACGACTCAACTGCCTTGACAGATACATGAACAAAGCCAATTTAGCAAAATCACTCGTCTGAAAAGTCATGTTGATAATCGGCAGTTTAATCCAGCGACTACCATCATTAATCTCCGCACCAAAGAACAAAGTGTATATCAGCAAAGGAATTGACAGCAGATATAGTACCTGTGCTATCCGCGAAAAAAAAGTATAGTTAATCCGATGCAGTATATATATCCAAACCAATCCTGCAAGTGTAAACAATACTTGTTTGAGTAGGTACACTTCCGTATGCCCATGATTCATCTTGTATGCCAACGAACCCGTAGCACTATATACCACGAGTACGGAAGCCAATACCAATAGTAACACGGCACCCCATATATATTTGTCCCCTTTTGTTTTTTTCAAGAGGGACTGAAAAGGTTTTTCTATTTTAATGGTTTCGCTCAAAATATTCTTTTTATAGTTCTTTAACCGCCGCCTTGAACTGGTTACCTCTGTCGATGTAACTATTGAACAAATCGAAACTAGAACATGCAGGACTTAACAATACGACATCGCCTTTTTCTGCCAAACCAAATGCTGTCCTTACACAGTCCGTCATATTGTTCGTATCCACAATAGGATTAGGAACGACATGGTCAAATGCTTCGTGTATTTTTTGATTGTCCACTCCCAGGCAGACTATAGCTTTTACTTTCTCTTTCACGTCTTCCAACAACAAAGAATAGTCATTGCCTTTGTCTATACCACCCAAAATCAACACTACCGGCTGTGTCATACTTTCCAACGCAAACCAAACGCTATTAAGATTGGTAGCTTTGCTGTCGTTGATGAAGTCCACTCCGCGCACGGTCGCAACATGCTCCATTCTATGTTCCAGACTATTGAAAGTCTGTACCGCTTCTCTTATTTTTTCCTTTCTGATTCCCATGACCTGGGAAGCTATGCCTGCTGCCATCGTATTGTACTGGTTGTGCTTTCCTTTGAGCGCAAACTCATAAATATTAATGCTCACACTCTCTTCTTTTGCTTGTATAATCATCTGGTCTCCCTTGATGTAAGCTCCTTTGTTAACTTCTTTGTTCATGGTAAATGGTAGTGGCTTAGCGTTTAAGTGAAATGTTTTCAATCTGTCGACAATAACCGGGTCATCCTCGCAGTAGATAAAATAATCTTCGGGATTTTGATTTATGGTTATTTTAAATTTCGCGTCAATATAGTTTTCAAATTTGTGGTCGTAACGATCCAGATGGTCAGGCGTTATATTGAGTAGTATCGCAATATCGGGGCGAAAAGTAATGATATCGTCCAACTGAAAAGAACTAATCTCCGTTACATAATATTCTTTAGGATTCTCCGCCATCTGTGCCGCAATAGAGTAACCAATATTACCGACCAATGCAGCATCGACTCCTGCAACTTCGCATATATGATACATCAAAGATGTCGTCGTACTTTTTCCATTGCTTCCTGTAATACCAATGATTTTGCTCGTTCCTTTATGCCTGTATGCCAACTCTATTTCGCTGATGATTCCGATTCCTTCTTTACGGATAGCCTGTATGACTGAGCTTTCTTCAGGAATACCGGGGCTCTTCATCACTTCATCGTAAGTAAGTATTTTTTCAAGCGTATGTCCGCCATCTTCAAAAGGTATATTATGCTCTTTTAGTTTGGATGCATAGTTTTCTTTTATAGTACCTGCATCGCTCACAAAAACATTCGTATAACCTTCCTTTTTTGCAAGGATAGCTGCGCCCACTCCACTTTCCGATGCGCCGAGTATAACGATACTATTCCTTTTTATATTTTCGCTCATACTATTATCTAA
>JAATFC010000259.1 GCA_015655435.1 Chitinophagales bacterium
CAATATCCCTATTGACCGACTTTTCTATTTTTTACTTTTATCTTTTTACTTTCCTTACATATAGCCCAATATCTTCAACATGCTCTGCGCGGTTTGCTCTCTTTTGAACAACCAGTCCGTCAGATTTCCATTTTTATCATATTCAACAATCACGTGTTTGGGAGAAGGAATGAGGCAATGTTTAATACCGCCATAGCCACTTATCTGATCCTGATACGCTCCCGTATGGAAAAATCCCACATACAGAGGTTCGGCATTTTTCGGGTCGTTTTCCTCCTCACTTTTGGTTTTTGGAAGGAACACTTCGTTGATATGCTCTTCTGAATCGTAATAGTCATGACCATCGCAGGTAATACCTCCCAATACGACACGCTGATATTCGTTTTCCCATTTGTTGACTGGAAGCATCAGAAATTTTTCACCAATACCCCAAGTGTCGGGCAATGTCGTGATGAATGAACTGTCAATCATGTACCAGCATTCGCGGTCATTCTGGTTTTTTTCCGCCAATACGCTGTAGATGTGCGCCATGCTCTCCCCGACCGTAAAACTGCCAAATTCCGTGAAAATATTAGGAACCGGGACACGAGCTTTTTTGCAGGCTTTTTTGATATTGTCCACGATTTCGTTAATCATGAACTGGTAATCATACTCAAAACCCAAGCTGTGCTTAATCGGGAATCCGCCGCCGATATTGATGGAGTCCAGTTCTGGGCATATCTTCTTGATTTGACAATACAAGTTGATGGCTTTGTTCAGTTCGGACCAATAGTAGATGTCGTCCTTGATGCCTTTGTTTAGGAATACATGCAGCATCTTCAACTGAAACTTGTCTTCGTTTCCTTCTATCTCGTCCACGTAAAACTCCAATATGTCACGTGCACGAATACCGAGACGAGACGTGTAAAAAGGAAAACTTGGCTCTTCTTCCGCCGCAATACGAATGCCGATTTTAAAGGGTTCAGCACTCTTGCGAACGCCACGCTTGTACGCCATCAGTTCCTCTTTGTTGTCCAATATCGGAATGACATTCTTGAAACCACTGTTAATCAGTTTGTTCAGCCGACTTGTGTATATTTTGGGTTTGAAACCGTTGGCTATGATGAAAATATCCTTGTTGATTTTTTTCTTTTCATACAGTTGCGTGATGATGTCCACGTCATAAGCCGACGAGGTTTCCAACTGGATGCCGTATTTCAATGCTTCCTGTACGACAAAAGAAAAGTGCGAGCTCTTGGTACAGTAACAGTAGTTGTAGGAGCCTTCGTATTTGTGTTTCTTTATTGCTTTTTCAAAATATTCTTTGGCACGCTTAATCTGCATACCGATTTTGGGCAAGAAAGTCAATTTCAATGGCGTGCCATACTTTTCGATGATTGGCTTCAGGTTCAGCCCGTTGAAATCCAAATAACCATTATCTCCAACATCAAATCCCTCTTGCGGGAAGTCGAACGTTTGCTTCACCAGGTCGGTGTATGAATGCGTCATCCTCAATGGAATATTTGTGGGGCGAAACTTTTTCTTTAACCAATAGGTTTCTTCCCGTTTTGAATGAATTTTTTGAGGGAACAAAAGTAATTTTTTGTTTAATATAAAATACAGCTCCCGCAAAGCATTTCAAAAAATTAAAATGCCTCGTTCAATCCCAGGAAAAATCCCTTCTGTCCATTCGTGCCCCAAGCGTAATCCAAACAAAGATTGGTACGAGTAGCTTTGTTGAACAATACACGCAAACCTAATCCCGCTGCGGGTTTCCATACTTCAAAAATCTTGGTGGCGACCATGTCATTGGCAGATTCGATATTGAAAAAAGTCACACCGCTGAAAAGCTTGTTTCGGGTAATGGGGAAACGAAATTCCCCTTCCGAATAGAAATACTGTGTACTTCTGAAATATCCGGCAATATAACCGCGTCCGCTACGGAAACTCGGGTCTCTTCCCGTTCCGGGCAATTCCAAGTATGGCAGATGACCGCTAAGCACGGACGAACCCCAAGCCCATAATGCAAGTACTGTTTCCGGATTTCGGTTGGACAGACTGAAATATTTGCGGAAATCGCCCGTAAACAGCAACGCGTTTTTGCTACTTCCTATCCACTTTTGGTTAAGGCGGAGTCCCATGTCCAGATACATTCCTTTGTAAGGTCGGTTTATATTGTCCCGGGTCGTATATTCTACATTGAACAGAAAGCCGTTGGACATATATTTTGTAGAGTCAAAACCATATTTCGTACTATATATTCCCATCGGCGTCTGGTCAAACGACACTTTGTTTTTGTTTACAATGTTTCTGCGGATATTAAATTCCATCCCACCGCCGACAAACAGATTTCCATTGATTTTCTTGTATGCTTTTTCACGGAGATTGTAATATTCCGAATGCCACACATAAGGTTTTCGGTCAGAATTGGTAAGGATTTCGTCCGTTTGATTTTCCCGCGTGCCTTTTCCAATACCTAAACCATAATCGGGACTGACAGACTTGGAAGCGACAAGGCTTCCCTGAAAATTCCATTTGTTACCCGGCGTAAATACGTTGTGCACAAAATAAAAATACAAAATACCCTTGGTCGTAGCGGACGCAGAAGTTGCCGCCACGGACATATAAGTGCCCGGCACGTGTCCCAACACCTTACCCGCTACCGCCTTGATGCCACCCTGAAAACCGATAGTCGGATTGGCCGCTATATTGGGGATGATGGTAATAGCCGACCTTTTCTTGGTAGTGTCTTTTTTGTGCGGATGGAAAATGGATTGGTAAACATCTCCGATATCGACCTGTTCGTTCAATATCTCGTGTTCGTGTCGAGTAATGGAATCCATTTTCAAAGAATCAGTCACCTTCTTGTCTTCCTGTGAGAACGCATATTGAGGAAAAAAGAAACCGGACAAACTCAAAAAAACAATATTGAGAACAGATTTTTTAGTAATGGTCATACGTTAGCCTTTTGAGGTAATATCATATTTGCGTATACTGATTCCTAAGTTAAACAATAGTCAAGCCAAAAGGTTAAACCGAAATGTGATATATTTTGAAGAAAAAATGAAATTTCGAACGTATTTCCCATAAAAAACCGCCCTGCACGAGGTGCAAGGCGGTCGCAATAATTTTGCTTAAAGACTATTTAACGGAATTAATCAACGCTTTGAAAGATTCCGGTTCGTTCATGGCCAAGTCAGCCAGTACTTTACGGTCCAAAGTGATTCCTTTTTTGTTCAATTTGTCGATGAATACGCTGTAGCTCAATCCTTCCTCACGTACGGCAGCATTGATACGGGCAATCCATAATTGACGGTATTCGCGTTTTTTCAGTTTACGACCTACGAAAGCGTAAGTCAAACCTTTTTCAACGATGTTTTTGGCTACGGTATAGACGTTCTTACGTTTTCCGTAGTATCCTTTTGCCTGCTTGAGGATTCTTTTTCTTCTAGCCCTTGAAGCAACAGCATTTACTGAACGTGGCATAATTTATAATTTTGGGTTCGACACGAAGCCGAACGGATTGTAAAAATGATTTCTTTTCTAAAAACTATCTCAGACCCAGCATGTGCAATACAAACTTCTTCTGTGTACTGTCAACAGTACCGTCGATGCGCATTGCTCTTTTCCTTTTCTTGGATTTCTTGGTAAGGATGTGGCGTTTGAATGGTTTTTGGTAAGAAATCTCACCAGTTCCTGTCAGGTGAAAACGTTTTTTGGCACCTGAATGTGTCTTAACTTTTGGCATTATAATAATCTTGTAAGATTACACCCTGCTGGCGGTCTGCTCAGGCAGACACTTGTTGAGCCTTACGGGTAAATTTCCCTTTTGGGGCTGCAAAAGTAGGAAGAAAAACTATTTCAGGCAAATTTTCTGCTGGAAATCTAAACGACCGCAATATCCTAAACACATAATGAAATGTCAAAAATAGTAAACCGTACCCTTATAAAGAACATTAATTCAATAGCTTTGGGATTGAGATTAATTTATATTGTTTAGCATGTAAAATCAATGATGATGCAATACAGACAGTTAGGCGCATCAGGTCTATTCGTACCTGAGTTGAGTTTTGGAACAGCCACATTTGGAGGGAGTAACGATTTTTTTAAAGCATGGGGAAACACCGAGGTCGAAGATGCGAAAAAGTTGATACGTATTTGTTTGGAAGAAGGTGTCAACCTCTTTGACACGGCGGACATCTATTCGGACGGCGCATCCGAAAGTATATTGGGCAAGGCTTTGGAAGGAATAGCAAGGGACAAAGTCCTCATTTCAACGAAGACAACATTTACATTCGGAGATGGACCGAACAATCAAGGGTCTTCACGCTACCACATCCTACAACAGATAGAAGGCAGCCTGAAACGCTTGGGAACGGATTATATCGACATCTACCACATGCATGGTTTTGACGGTAATACACCTATCGAGGAAACGCTGCGAACACTTGACGATTTGGTTCAGAGTGGGAAAGTCCGTTATATCGCTGCCTCCAATTTTTCCGGTTGGCATTTGATGAAGTCTTTGGGTATTTCGGAAAAATATGGCTGGAATCGTTATGTGGCACACCAAGTTTATTATTCGCTGGCAAACCGTGAATATGAATGGGAACTGATGCCGTTGGGAATCGACCAAAAAGTCAGTTCCATCATCTGGTCTCCGTTGGCATCTGGTTGGCTTTCGGGTAAATATGGACGTAACAAACCCATTCCCGCAGATAGCCGTATTGCGCAAAAAGGAAGTCCCGTACCAGAGGAAGCAATCAACAAAGAAGCCCTATTCAATACAATAGACGTATTGGAAAAAGTCGCAACGGAAACGGGTAAAACAGTTGCACAGATTGCACTGAACTGGCTACTACGCCGCCCTACCGTTGCCAGTATTATCATTGGCGCTCGCAACGAAGATCAATTACGTCAGAATTTGGGTGCGGCAGGCTGGGAACTGACAAAAGAACAAATCAAGGCTCTTGACAAAGCAAGTGAGGTGCATACAATATATCCGTATTGGCACCAGCGTCAAAATCTTACACTAAATCCACCTCCTCGTTTTTATTAAAATCATATTTGGCACATCCTATTCCATTCGCTGTATGAATGGAATAGGATGTGCCAAATATGATGTAAAAAGTGCACTCTCTCATTTTTTTACATCAGTGCTCCAATAGACAATAAAACTATTTCCATTCAAAGGAAACCGTCTGTATAAGGTCCGGAGACAAAGACGCTGCGACAGGACAGGCCAATGCCGTTTTTTCCAATATGGTTTTGTCTTTTTCGGAAATATCCATTTTAGGAAAATGTATTGCCACTTTGATTTCTCCGATACGGCGTGGAGCTGCAACCATAACCTTTGTCACTTCCGCTTCCGTTCCTTTCAGGTCAATATCCATTGACAAAGCCTTTATGCCCATTGTGGTAACCATGCAAGTGCCAAGCGAATTAGCGACCATGTCCGTAGGAGAAAATACCTCACCTTTTCCATGGTTGTCAACAGGAGCATCGGTTTGGATTTTTGTTCCGCTTTGGATATGAGTTGATTCTGTTCTCAGATCACCCAGATAAATTATTGAAGACGTCATCTCGTTGAATTTTGGCTACAAATATAACCAGACTATTCTTTTGCATCCAATATATAAAAGATATGCACGTATGTTATCATCATAACCCAGCCAAGCAGTCTTTACATAAA
>JAATFC010000014.1 GCA_015655435.1 Chitinophagales bacterium
AAATGGAAGAGGCTGCTAAAAGCAGCCTCTTTTTTGTTGAGTTGGTTTTGTTTTCGATACTATAGCGATGCAATAAATTTTAATAGTTTGTTCCTGTCCTGTGCACTAAGATTCATAAAATTACTTTTTGCATTTGCTGCCTCGCCACCATGCCAAAGGATTGCTTCTTCGGCAGACCGCGCTCTACCATCATGTAAATAGTAAGTAGAACCATTAACTATTCCCAACAGCCCAATACCCCAAAGAGGTGCAGTGCGCCACTCATTTCCAGACGCTAGATAGTCTGGTCGGTTGTCTGATAGTGCCGATCCCATATCATGCAATAATAAATCCGTATATGGGTGGATTCTTTGATTGTTGAGCGGAGCAATTGTAACATTCGTTCCTGTTTGCACGGTCTCAATGTGGCAGGACGTACATTTTATTTGTGTAAAAATAGTAGCTCCCTGTAACGCTGCACTATCATCAAATCCACGACGAGCAGGAACAGCTAATGTTTGCGTATAGAATACAAGATAATTAAGCAAACTGTCCACCATTTTGTCGTCGTTGGCTGCAGCACTATATTGGGTTTGGCCATAGCTGCTTTCCTGAGGGAAAACATAGTTGGTTACACCCATATCCTGTTGTGCAGCTGAAGCAACTTGTACAAGAAGATTAGGTACATTGGCTTTCCATCCAAATCTTCCAATCGATGTTTTCTTGGAATAAGGATCGTATACATAGTTTGCTCGTCCCGAGATACCGTCTCCGTCCGCATCGTTGGGGTCTGCCCTTTGCAGAATAGTTGCTTCCGGAATATTTTCCAATAGTCCCAATCCAAAAGTCATAGGAGCCATCCTTGCAGAAAACATATAGTTGGCAGGAAGACTCATATATGGGTTGGTAATGGCGTAGCTCGGAATATGCAAGGTAATGGTAGAGCCATCAGGATAATTTACAACACTGTCCTTATAGTTGATGGAAACTCCGCCCTCTGGTTGTACATTGGTTACTGCCCTGTTTTGTAGCTGTGTACCAAAACCGGGGATGCCCAAAGGCCCACCGAAACCGTCTTCTCCCAATATGCTTAGGCGTACCAACAGGGAGGAATTGCTTCCTCCCACAGTTGGAGTTCCTTTTGCCTCGTTGTGGTGGCAATTGCCACAGGAAGTATTGACATAGATAGGCCCCAGCCCTCCGTAAATGTAAGCGTGGCCCGACACAAATGTTTGGCTAAAAAGATTGTCTCCCTTGCCGAATATCTCTTGTTGCCTTGCACTGAGTCCGTCAGCTCCTTGTCCGAACGCATCTTTGCCATTGTCAAAAGTGGTTGCCATACCGCCACTGAGGCGAGGGTCGTAACCATATTGAGAATTCTCAAATGCTTCGTTGTCTGCTTTGTGGCACATGGAAAATGTGAAAACCAGTACAACTATTACCAGCAAAACCCACAATTTTTTCATTCTTCCTCTTAAATATATTTTCATTGTAAATGTAGTGGATCAGGAATGCAAGAAAAAAACTAGTTCTTGATATAAGTAACAATCAAACCGCTGGACTGATCTGTTAGTTTGGACTCTAGTGTAGCCTGCAAAGTTTTAATAGCAGTACGTGTCTGTTCTATCAAAGTCCTTTTGCCGCTTGATGCTAGTATTGCATCTTCAAAATACGTGCTACCAAGATTGTCGAAGGAATTGATTGCAGCCGTAAATTGAGTTTTGATAGTATTGTCCAAATCTTTGTTGTATTGGCTTACAAAAGCTGACAAGCCAACGCCGCCATTGGTGCCAAGATATACATTCTGTGCACCTATAATATTGTTTTTAAAGTCAGTCCAACTGTTTCCAGAATACGGAGATTCAACTAGATTGGGGTCTCCTGCATTGTTGTTTCCAATATAAGGACCATTGATTTTCCCATCTGCACCATCTTGGGAAACTTCATTGCAGATATCAATCATGCCGTTGGCGATTGCCATGATAGCGTCCTGTACCTTAGGATAAAGCGTGTTCCCGTTTCCTGCATTGAGTAGATTGTCGCCATACTTGCTTCCTGAAGTCCAGCTTAAATACAATTTATGTACATTGTTGTCATACAGATCGGCAGCAAGTCCTACCATGTATGCCAATTGACCTATTGTCAAATCAGCAGCTTTGCGGCTACCGTGGTTTCCAAAAATGATATATTCTATAGGATGGTAACCACGCAACGCCTGGTCAAGTGAAGCTACTTCGCTTTCTGTCAATAGTGTTGTCGCTGTAGCGTGTTTATTTAACAAAGAATCCATTTGGACATAATCCGTTGGCCATGTATCCGTATTGGGATCATAGTCTTCAGATTCAACAGGTCCGATAAGGAAGCCTTCCGATTTTTCCCAGATAACTCTGATTGATTGCCATCTCGTACGAGCTGCTGCCAGGTTTGCGTCGGTTGGTTGAGTGTTTAAAAGATTTAATGCGGTTTTAAGGCCTAACGCCGCAGTATCCAAATCATAGTAAGTGGGAATAGCCGTTTTGTTTACAAAGTCACTAATGATTTCCGAATTGGTAGTATTGGTATTGTCAGGTGTGTCATTGTTTGACTTACTACATCCGAATAATATAGTGCTTGCGACTATAATGGAGAATAATTGTTTTTTCATTTTGTAAAATATTAAGCTGTTATAGTGATGAATAAATTGCCGTTTGCTACGTGTGTTTTATATTGGGTGAGAGGGAGAGATGCTGGACCTTTTCGCACATTGCCTTCAAAATCGAACTGGCTGCCGTGCAATGGACACAAAAAGCCGTTCCCTACTACATTTAAAGGGTTTTCATGGTGCGTACATGATAGGAGAAAAGCTTTATATGTTCCGTTGGGTTCGGTTCTTACCGCAATGTCAAAATCCGTTTCCGGTGCGCTTATGATTTGTACTTTTTGTCCGTTCAGTAAATTTAAGGGAACGGATATTTCATTGTTTTTGACATTTGTTTTATAGATGGAACTTGCCGCTACGCAACCATCCAATATTGATGTCGTGGCTGCGCCGATAAATCCCAATAGGCATAGTTGACAGGATGATTGTAAAAAATTGCGTCGGTTCATAGGACTATATTTTATTAAAAAGCATATCCAATACCCAGATTGATAAATTGCTGGTTTTGTTTGTAAGGAAGCTGGTTAGGTGGCGGATTGATGATAAGGTTCGGATTCTGCGCGCCTGTATGCAAAAGCCTTATGTCCGCCTTGATGGCTATATTGGGGATTGGCAGATACGTAATGCCGGCAATCACGTTCATCTGATTTAATGTTCCGTCAATAATACCATTTTCGGGAATTTTACTGTTCATGTCCAGTTTTTCTACTCTTGCAAACGTGATGAACTGCTTACCCGAATTGCTATTGAACATCCAATCATATCCGAGTTCCGCATAAGCTCCCCACATTTGTTTGGGTACGTTTGTAGCGTATGCCGTATTGATAGTTCCAGCTTTTGGATAATTGATTACAACTCCTAATGCTTTTGCCGAAAAGGCATCATGGCTCCACTGTACATCACCTTCACCCAGATAAATTGGCGTTCCAAAAGTTCCCGATTGTAAGTTTAAACTATCTGCACCTCTAGGAGAAAGACCAACTGTTCCGCCTGCATATCCTGAAACCTGAAACCTAAAATCGTTGATTGGATATTGCAAAGCGGCAGTAATTGCGAGATTGTTGGCAGTTGCCTGGCTGCCTTCGGACATTCCTGAACGGAGGCCGTCGCCATGCTTGAAATTATCACTGTTTAGTCCATTGACAATTGCGACGCTATATGTAATCGGCAATAGAGAAGAAGTGCCATAAGATCCATCACCAAGTTCGCGCCAGGTAGATGGGATAATCAATTGTTCCACAAGTGGTCGCTCGACTCCATTATAATTGACGGGAAGGTGGTTTTCATTAATGATACCAATACGAGGAGTAAATAAACCGGCTATAAGATATTGACGTCTGTTGAGGTTAAATTTTAGGAAAGCCTGTTCCATTGATATCTCACCCTTGCTGGTACCGTCACCAGCTACGAGTCCGTTTTCTATTTCTAGTTCAGAAAAGAAAGATATTTTGTTGTTGAACTGATGCCCGACAAAAAGAACAGCTCTTTCTAGGTTGGCCATAGATTTTTTCTGTACCATATCCCTTTGATACGTAACCATTCCATATCCGGAGATAACTGTTTTGTTCTTTGCCGCACCGGAAAAGAGGGAATCTTCACTAGTACCTAAAACGAGTTGCTGGGCATTGGTACGTGTCTGCGCAAATGGTCTGGTTACGCAAAAAAAACTAGCAGTCAATACCGCCATGACCTTGAATCCTTTCATAAAAATAGGAGAATAAGGACTCAAAAGTGGCATTTTGGAGGGGCAATTCGTTTACGAAATCGGGAAAACATAAATTTTCCGCATTGCGTAAATTATATAATTAAACCTTTATTGCTTTGTATAGTCTAAAGCAAACTTATAAACTTGCTGTTCGATTACTGGTCTTTTGGACTGCATGCGAATAGTGAATAATCCCAAAAGATACAATACATTATACTAACCGGTATTGCAATACAGAGACGGGTAAAACAATACTAGTTTTTTGGGATAAGGATTCTTGAAATATTGCAGTTATGTCCCATAAAGTCAGACCGTTCGCTCCATATATTCCTGCAAAATGATAGTTGCGGCAATCTGGTCGATATTTCCCTTGACACGGCGGTCTTTTTTCTTCATGCCCATATCGATCATGGCACGAACTGCCATTTTGGAAGTGTAACGTTCATCAACGCTTTCGATGGGGATGTGTGGAAATTCCTTTTTTAGGCGTTCGATGGCTTTTCGGACAAGTGGTGTGGCGTGCGTGTCGGATTCGTCCCAATTGACAGGTTCACCTATGATGATTTTATCCACTTGTTCTTTGGAAAAATAGTCTTTCAAAAAAGGGAAAAGATGCCTGGTTTCTACAGTCGTCAGCGCATTCGCAATAATCTGAAGAGGGTCGGTTACTGCCAATCCTGTTCTTTTACCACCGTAATCTATAGCGAGGATTCTGCCCATTTTTTTAAATAAAAAGTAAAAAACCAGGAGTGTAAGTGGGTAATCTCAATAAAAATAAATCAGCAATAACCAATATGCCAAATACAACACTCGCAATACCGTTGGCCGTCATGAAAGCTATATTGACTCTACTTAGGTCATTAGGTGAAACAATTGAATGTTGGTAGATTAACATGCCGATAAAAACTGCGATGCCTATCCAATATAACCAATGGAAATGTCCAATAACGCCTGCATACACGACAAAGACAGCACTTAACACATGAAGCAAAATAGAAACTATAAGTGCATTCTTTTTTCCTAGTTTGCTAGGAATGGAATATAGTTGTTGCGATTGGTCAAAATCAATATCCTGCAATGCATATATAATGTCAAATCCTCCTGTCCAACAGATAACAGCAAGAGAAAATAGAACTGGAAGTATATTGAAAACGCCTGTCACTGCTAGGTATGCACCTATTGGGGCCAGTGCCAATCCAAGTCCCAATACCAGATGGCAAAGCGGGGTAAACCGTTTGGTATAACTATAAAAAAGAATAACAAACAATGCGATAGGAGAAAGGTAAAAACAAATCCTATTGATAAACCATGTCGCTACTATAAACAGAACACAATTGATGATTACGAAAGACAATGCGTTGGATGGTTTGATAATACCTGCGGGGATTTCGCGGACTTTGGTTCGCGGATTTTTTGCGTCTATATTTCTGTCGAGGTATCTGTTGAACGCCATCGCCGCACTTCTCGCCGTCACCATACAAACCAATACCAACACGAACTTGACAATAATATCTTGCGTTGAGAAATCCGGTCGGTCGGTGGACATTAAACCCAGAAAAAAGCCAATCATAGCAAAAGGCATCGCAAAAATGGTATGCGAAAATTTTACGAGCGAGACATAGTTCTTAAATGTAGACACCTATATAATTTGTTTTAAATAACGTTTTGGGCAACGACGGTTTCGGACATGTCAGGGATGAATTCTGCCTGATATTCTCCGTTGTCGAGTTTTATTTTAGTAGCACTGAAAGCTTCCAAAGTTCTTTGAATATCTTCTTCGCTATGTGCAGCCGTTGGGATGATACGGAAAATGATTTCTCCTTTTGGAATGACCGGATACACAACGATGGAGCAGAATATGCCGTAGTTTTCACGTAGGTCTGCAACCATGGTTGTAGCTTCACCGAGACCTCCTTTCATGAAAATAGGAGTCACTACGGAGTTCGTCGTCCCGATATCAAAACCACGTTCTTTCAAACCTTCTTGGAGCGAAAGTGCATTATGCCAAAGCTTTTCTTTCAATTCAGGTTGCGTTTGCAACATATCCAAACGTTTCAGATTGCCGATGACCAATGGCATGGGCATGCTTTTCGCGTAAATCTGTGAACGCACATTGTATCGGATGTAGTCGATGATGATTTTCGGTCCACATGCAAAACCTCCGATGGAAGCCATGGATTTTGCAAAAGTGGAAAAATAAATATCGATTCCGTCCTGGCAGTTTTGTTCTTCGCCAACGCCGGCTCCTGTTTTTCCTAATGTACCAAAACCGTGTGCATCGTCTACCAATAAACGAAAATTGTATTTTTTCTTAAGTTCAATGATTTCCTTGATTTTTCCTTGGTCGCCCGCCATTCCAAACACACCTTCAGAAATAACCAATATGCCACCCTGAGCATCTTTACCCAAAAGGTTTTCTGCACGTTCCAGTTGTTTGGCGAGGTCGTCAATATTATTGTGCTTGTATGCGTATCTTTTGCCGGGAATCAACCGCAGTCCATCGATGATGCACGCATGGCATTCCGCATCGTAAACGGCAACGTCATGTCGGCTCAGCAATGTATCAATCATGCTGACCATGCCCTGATAACCGTAGTTGAACAAGATGGTGTCTTCTTTTTGCTCAAACAAGGAAAGCTCGCGTTCCAGTTGCTCGTGGTAGTTGGTA
>JAATFC010000282.1 GCA_015655435.1 Chitinophagales bacterium
ACCATTTGAGCGTCGCCATAGCTTCATAAAGTTTTTGCATTTCGCCTTCCATTGGAGGCACGGGCATATAATGTAGAAATTTGTCCAGTCCAGCATTGACAAACATCAATCCGAAGAGAATGCAAAGAATTGTTTTTACTATTTTCATATGGTTTGGTTTTGTATGACCAAAGTTAGAGCCTTTTATCCTTTTTTCATCCTACTCATAAATCAAACCCTTCCATCTCAGCCACTATAAAAAAGCTGCCGCAAACCAATATTAAGTCCTCATTCCTTGCCAGTGATTTTGCATAAGCGATTGCTTCGTTTACGTCATCGAAAGCTGGGCCTTTTCTATTGGTTTGCTTTCCGATAATGGCGAGTTCATCAACAGGCAATGCACGAGGCATGTGCGCTTGCGTATAGATGTATTGTGCATTTGCAGGAAGAATTTCCAATGCGGAAGCAACATCCTTATCCTTGACAAAACCACAGACAATATATAGTTGCCGGTGTTGGGTATTTTGCAAACTGCGATTGATTTCCATCATGCAGTTTTTGTTATGACCAACATCGATAATCAAGTAGGGATTGCGTTCCAGCACTTCCCAGCGACCATGCAGATGTGTAAGTTTTTTTATATTGGATGCTGCTTTTTGTATGGTTTTCATGTTGATATTCCAACCAAGTTTGGCGAGTTGTTGACAGCTTTCCAATACAGTGATGAGATTTTCCTGCTGGTATATTCCCGTTAAATCCAATCGAAAATCATAGACTTCACTTTCATCAATATGCTTGACTTTTATTTCTAAAAAATCAGTATCGGACTTGGTGGAAACAATCTCCCAATGCTCTTGCGCAAAGGAAATGGGCGCATTTTCTTTCGTGGCTTTTTCTGTGAAAACGGGTTTTGTTTCCGCGATAAATTCGCCAATGACAACAGGCGTATCGGGTTTGATGATGCCTGCCTTTTCCCCTGCAATCAACTCCAGTGTATTGCCCAAAATATCCATGTGATCCCAACCAATATTAGTAATGATACTCAAGTCTGGACGTATGACATTGGTGCTGTCTAGACGACCTCCCAAACCTGTTTCGATAATGGCGATGTCGACTTTTTGCTGTGCAAAATATTCAAAGGCCATCGCGACCGTAATCTCAAAAAATGATGGTTGTATTTCTGTAATTACCGGTTTTATTTTTTCTACAAAGTCAACTATAAATTCCCTCGAACACATATCACCGTTGACTTTGATACGCTCGCGAAAATCCTTTATATGGGGAGATGTATATAATCCGGTTTTGTATCCTGCTGTTTGCATAATGGCAGAAATAAAATGACTTGTCGAGCCTTTCCCATTTGTTCCGGCAATATGTATAGTTCGTATTTTGTCTTGTGGATTTTTCAGATAAGCGCAAAGTTTGAACGTATTGGTAAGATCTTTTTTGATGGCAGATGCACCAATACGGCTGAACATGGGCAATTGTTCGTATAGGTACGTCAGCGTTTCTTGATAATTCATTGTTTACGAAATATGAGGCAAGGTAAATAAGGAATGGCAAATGGGCAATAGTTAATACAAACTACTTGGCGGAATAGAAATCAGGAAGTTGAGTTTTGGTACATTAGATTGTTCGCAGTAGTTTTTAATTTACCACTGCTAGTTTTAATGTTCCGTTTTTATCTCTTTTCCAGGCAAAAGTTCCTATTTCTTTATAGATTTTTTGAGTTGGTATATTTTTGCAATCTTTCCAAAATGATATTGTTTCAAGGAATAAATAAATTTTATTTCCTTTGATAGAATAATTTCCAGACGCGGTTATTCTGCATTCATTTCCGCAAGGTCCAATGTTTCCGGAAGTAAATTTTCCGTTTTGAAATGTTGTTATATTTCCATACAAACCTTTTTCTTTTGGTTCATATAACTCGATATTAGAAATTTTGGGATTATATTTAAAATCTTTTAAACCAATTAT
Organism: Chitinophagales bacterium; assembly: GCA_015655435.1. Lineage (GTDB taxonomy): Bacteria > Bacteroidota > Bacteroidia > Chitinophagales > Chitinophagaceae > Rhizosphaericola. The sequence continues at coordinate 1,957 of JAATFC010000282.1, forward strand.
TTGATTTGTTTTAAATGTTTTATTCTCAAAAGTTTTTTTAGTCAAACTATTATCGATCTGAGCATTTAAATTCAGACCAAGATTAATCGCCAATATTGTTAAGATTATTTTGAGGTATTTCTGATGTTTTTTTTCCATAAAATTTCTGTTAGCGAGTTTTTGTTTGGATGGCAAGCTATTCGGTTTTCCATCGCTTCTGATATTGCAAATATCTCGTTAGCCGTAGGGCTTCTTGTTTGTCTATATACGTGTTGCTGTCCATGCCAACAATTGGGCACTTGGTATAAGTAACAACTGTGCTAATACGGTTCCTAAAAGTCGAGCAATTGTCATATACACGATATACTTTCTAAAAGTGGTCTCACTACATTTTCCTAGTGTTACATCGTCTGTCATTGCTGATAAGTGTGGGTCAATAAAAGCAAACATTAAAATTGTCGCAAAACCATTAATAAAAGCTGATAAATTACTTGCTGTTGTTCTATAATCGGGGTTTAGGTAAGATGCATAAACCGCAGACAGAACACCAATTGTCAATATTGCGACTGCAATGATATTTAAAATGAATATTTTCCAAGGAAAATCATTGTCAAATTTTATAGTTGATATATTCTCCTTTGTCGGAATGGTCATATTGTCTTTAAAGTAAAGAATCCCTGTTTTTGAAAATCCATGAAGTATAAGTTTGCCCATTGATTTGTGCGTGCTGAAATTCACAACAGCTCTTGATAATACTCGTTGAAAAGTCGGGATAAAAAATGCACCGATAACTGTCGCAATGGAACAAGAAAGGATAATTAAGCGAAATGCTCCAGCGTTGTCAAAAATACCGTGTTTTATGTCGCTTTCGACCGTTTTAGCTAATAGAGGTGCTTGAAAACCGTTCGCTGTCCTTGAAACTAAAACGAGAATATTAAATAATGCAAATGAAATAGCAATTCGTCCTGTCCGTATGCCAACAATTCTTACCGAATAAGAAAGTGTTGTAATAAGATTAATGATAAAAGTTAGAATTAAAACTATGGTTACTTGTGTCGTCATTTTAAATTTGGTGTCTACTTGCTTTGCTGCCAACGGGTAAAGGGCTTTCTGTTGTGCAGGTATTCTGTGATTCATCCAGCCCGAACAAAAAACCAATAAAGTTACTAATGGTGAATATATATTATTTTGCTCATTTGTGATTTTTCAGCCGGAACTAAGGTTGATTAACGATTTGCTGTTGATGTTTTATTCGTCAGCCAGCATTGCAGAAAACACAGGTTGTATGCAGGGCTTAGCATGCAAAGTCTATTTTGTTATCTTCTTTTTTTTGTGTCGAATATACTTGCTAAAAACATTTATATATCTATCGTCAAACATAACTTTTGTTATGCTGTCGTAGTCAACTGAAGTTGGCGTTTCATCAATGAATCCATCTGCATTAAAATATAAAATGTGGACCAATTTTTTAGTTGTTTTTACGATAGCCCCAATTGTAAAAGTGTCTATATTTGGATTTTCACACTCTACAATTACGTTTAGGTCTATGCTTTTAATCGATTTGAAGATTGTCTGCCAATTTGTTAAATTAATTTTGTGAGGCAAAATAACCTTGTCAATTTCTTTTTCTCAAACCATTACCTTGTCATAAAATTTGTCATGACTATTAAACCTAATGTCGGTAATTTGTAAGACCGGTAAAGCTAAAAAGCTAAAAACTTTAAAGTCGTCTGTCTCTTGAAGAATTATAAAGTTTTCTGAGTAGTCAACAATGTAACCTCTACTGATTTTGGTACAGTCGTCTGCAACTTGCCTAGTCACCCTTGCAAATTTTTTATTGTCGTAGTGAAATTTTATTTTATCGAGGATTGCCATTGGCTTGCCACCAACGCTCGTATTAGCGTTGAATTATTAATATTTTTATTGATGCTATGAAAACTTCATTCGAGTAGGTTACAACAAAGCAAACTTTACCTCAACCATCAAATGGCTCTATCCTTTCAATCGGAAATTGAAAGAAACCGTTCCTGTTTGGGTGTCGCTACCCTTGTTGAATTTTAATTGGCGTGCTCTGCGCAATGCGATACTTCTGATATTGCCATTCGTTGTTGTCGTGCCTCTGGGATTGATACTGGCATTGGAAACATGACCTTCCGCGTCTACCGTAATATCTACGGAAACTTTTGCATTTTCGTTGAAACTGTCTTCGAACGATGGGAATCCGGCAAAGCGTCTCCCACTGAGTCCGCTAATTACCTGCACACCACTGCTGCCATAACCCGAACCTGAACCGCCCGTTCCTTTCCCCGTTCCCGTGTAGCTGTCCGAGTTCGGATTACCACCCATTTTGCCCTGGTCGCCACGACCTCCAGCGATACCCTGGCTATTGACGCCATTGTAGCTGTCGGCACCATTACCACCTTTTCCGTTGCCACCTTTGTAGACCGCTTTCGGAGCTGCTGGTTTGGGTGTTGAGGCTGTGGATGGCATTGTCGCCGCAGGTTTTCTGGCCGTTGTAGGTGCGGGATTGTCAACTGGTTTGGTTACTCTTTTTTCAGGAGCAGGTTTTTCTGCTGGGTGTTCAATTTTTTTAGGCTTTGGCGAGGTTTTGATGGCTGTTGCCTCCGCGTCGTTGTTGTCTGCAACATCTTTGGATGTTGGTTCTTCCTGCGTAGGAGCGGGCGTAGATGCTTGTGGTGTAGGCGTTGATTCCTGCGCCTCAGGTGCGGGATCTCCGGGTACCATTGGTGGTACGTCACCTGAACCGAAATCACTGTTTCCAAAATTGACTTCCACTCCGCCATCGTCTATATTGGACGGTTGTGCCAATACAGTGTTCTGCCAGGTGATGAAGACAAATATAAATGCCAATATCAGGCATGTCAAGGCTGTCAGTCCCCACGCTTTGGCATTTGTATTGTTACTATAGTAATTGTTGCTGTTTATCAAAATCCGTTTTTTAATATGTATTAGTTTACAAAAATCGAGCAAAAATCACGAGTGCAATTATTGTTCTTTTGTTTATAACCGTAAAAATATTGATTAAAAGCAAAAATCGTATAATGATTGCAGGCTATCAAACAAATTTTGTTAAATTCACGCATTTATAAACGCCTAATTTTTCCTAACTTGTTATTAGAAAAGTGAAAGTGAAATGTGGAAAAAGAGCAACAGAGGAAAACAAACATATTGGATTATATTGGAGAGAAATCTATGAATGAAGAAAAAGACGTTGTCGTTGAAGAACTAGAAAGGCCGATACCTCAATATACTTTGGATGAAGAGCAGGAGAAGAAAGAAATTGTCCGAAGGTATCGGGCGCTTTTGCGTGCGCTCCGTCCCCGTCTGAAAAAAGGGGACAAGGAGTCGCTTCGCCGTGCTTTTGAGATAGCGGCGGAGGCGCATAAATCCATGCGTCGCAAAAGTGGCGAACCCTATATTTTCCATCCAATAGCGGTGGCGATGATTTGTGTCGAAGAGATTGGTTTGGGTGTGAGAAGTACAATCTGCGCGCTTTTGCATGACACGGTGGAAGACACGGACATAACTTTGGAAGACATTGATCGGGAATTTGGACATGAAATCACGCGTATCGTGGACGGATTGACCAAAATATCAACCGTTGTCGACAATGCATCCTCTACGCCACAAGCGGAAAATTTCAAAAAAATATTGCTGACGCTGACGGATGACCCGCGCGTAATATTGATTAAACTGGCAGACCGCTTGCACAATATGCGGACGCTGGACTCCATGAAGCGGGAAAAGCAACTGAAAATCGCCAGCGAAACGGTGTGGGTGTATGCACCTTTGGCGCATCGTATGGGCTTGTACGCTATCAAAACGGAAATGGAAGATCTTTCCATGAAATACCT
>JAATFC010000382.1 GCA_015655435.1 Chitinophagales bacterium
AAAAAAAGGGGTTACAATATACCAGGACAACGGTATGTTCACTTTTTGTCCTCCTGCCGGAAGGTTGCGAAACCACAGGCCAGACGTGGCCCGCCAATCAAAAAACATACAAATGCGGAAGCTCGGGTTTACCGGCAACCTAAAGAAATAGAAACGCCTCTGTTTCGGTGCAACGGACAGCATCCCTTGTAGCCGCATTTCTTTGGACCTGGCAATCTTTTACGTTGGTGGATGCCTTTTCCTGGCTGGTTTGTTTGTTGCACAAAGCAAAGCCTGTGGCATTGGTGCCTCGGACAGCTTTCGTCGGCATATCCTCACGCCCTTCGGTTGCTCCGGTATTCCACGTTCCGTCCTTGGGCAAGGCACACGGGCTTGTTGGTTTGTTACACAAAAAACCAATAGAATGAAAACGTACAGCACAACTACTTTAAAAGAAAAAAACGTCTCTTGGCTGCATCTGGAAGAAGTGCAACTGTCCTATAGAAATAAAGTGCCAGCCTCTCAAAGGCCCCAAGTTTGCCAACCGGAAGATGCTCTGTCCTTATTTCGATCTATCTGGAACACGGATGAAATTGAACTGGTAGAATCCTTTAAGATGTTGCTGTTGAGCAATGGCAACCGTGCCTTGGGTGTCTATCACGCATCACAGGGTGGATCCGTAGGTACCGTGGTTGACATCCGTATGCTCCTTACCGTGGCCCTCAGGACAAATGCCTGCAAGTTGCTTGTGGCGCATAATCATCCCTCCGGCAATCTCACGCCCAGCCAGGCGGATATTGAAATGACAGAAAGGCTGAAGGCTGGCGCTAAACTTTTGGAAATAACTTTGCTGGATCACCTTATATTGACTTCAGAGAATTATTATTCCTTTGCGAATGACGGACTCTTGTAGTTCGTCATCGTTATTTTTCTGCTTACGGCTTTCCGTAATCGAAACTGCCATTTTATTTTGAAGTTTTCAGGGAAAAGCTGTACCGATCGAGTAAAAGGATCTTGTAAGGATAATGAAAGGAGTCCGGTAGCGGTTTGGTAACGGTTCCTATTGCTTTTCGTTTTTACGCGTTTCCCTAAGCTCAAGGCAAAAGGTAGTTTAAGCACGGGTTGCTTTGTACTGTATAAGGATTGTTTTAGGGACAGACGCGAAAAGGAAATGGGTGTTGTTCCTTTCTCGTTAGGAAAATATGCTAGTGCGACGTCTACAGAACATCAGCCTCCTTTAAATGCATTATTTATCAATCCTATAGATCCACTAGATCCTAAATATTACAATCTACATAAAAATACATTGGTAAAATGCGGGCATGCAAGTTTTTGGAATTAATAATTCCATAACGATTTGTTAACTGCAAAAACGTTTTTTTGTTCTTGCAAAAAGTAACATTTGCGCCTCTAAAATTTTACTAATGGTTAATAGAAAAGGTATTTTTTACATCCTTGTAGTAGGGGCAGGTCTAATGCTGACCACTGCATCGAATCCATCCTTTGCCCAAGACAAGAAATCTGCCACCGTTAAAGCCCAAGTGATTGTTGGGTCGGTGTCTGACAACTTAGGTAAGCCTCTGCAAGGAGTCTCTATAATGAATGCTCAATCGCACAAATCAACAGTTTCTGCGGATGACGGCTCATTCGAGATAAGCGCATCAATTGGTGATGTTTTACAGGCCACCCTAGTAGGCTATGCACCGCAGTCTATAGTATGCAACGATCTTCGGAATCTTACTATTAAAATGCAGGAAAATACGAACGTGTTGGATGAGGTGGTTGCTGTCGGGTATGTAAAGGTGAAACGCTCAGATTTTTCGGGCGCGGTATCTAGTCTTAAGGCTAAAGATCTCAACACAAGTACTCCTACTCTAGGTCAGGCTTTGGTAGGGAAAGTCGCTGGTGTGCAAATATCACAAGTCAGCGGTGCTCCTTATACTAGCACCAAAATAAGGGTAAGAGGCGTTGGCTCAATCAATGCAAGTTCTGATCCTTTATATGTTATTGATGGTTATCCCGCAGGTAACGACGTTTTTATTAATCCGGATGATATTGCCAGCGTAGATATCTTAAAGGATGCGGCATCTGCTGCTATTTATGGCTCTAGGGCTGCGGGGGGTGTCATATTAATTACTACTAAAAGGGGCAAAAAAGGCGAAAGCTCTCTTTCTTATGACTACCAGGTAGGCATTAATCAATTGAGTCACAAAGTCAAGCTAATGAATGCATCAGATTGGGTGCAGTTACATATTGATGGACGTAATAACTCTTATCACGACTTAGTTGTCAATAGTGGAAAGGTTTGGGATGATGCAATGTATTCAGATGATAATGCAACGCGCGTGGCAAAAGTAGGTAACACCGCTAGCGTAAGTATTCTGCCTGGCGTTTATGACTATGCTAATCAGAAAATGATAGCCCCAACCAATAATACGGACTGGCAAGACGAACTATACAGAAACGCGTTCAATCAAAGACACAATTTAGCTTTTAGGGGAGGTTCTGAAAAAATCAGGTACTCTATGAGTGGCAGTTATCAAGATCAACCAGGTATAATAGTTGGCACAAGTCAAAAACGTATAAATTTCCGTGGTAATATAGATGCGGATGTTAATGACAAAATGCACGTGGGCGCTAATATTTCATTTACATCTAACACAAATAGAGAAATAGAACAGGGACGATTTGACCATGGTCCGGTAATGGCTGCCCTTCTATCTCTTCCTATTTTTGCTGCAAAAGATAGTATAGGCAATCCATTGAAGAATCAAGCTCCCCCTCTTGCGGATCAATACGGTATCCAGCCTATAGAAAATCCTGTTGCAATGGCGACGGAGACGCATATGAAAAGAGTGGGATGGCGTGGTACCTACAATGCATTTGCTACATACGATATCATCAAAGATTTGCAGTTCAAGGCCAATGTGGGTTTGCAGACCTATACTGAGAAGTTTGACATGTATCGTCCCTCGTCTTTAAGTACAGGTTCTTATGGTCCTGGGACCACACAGGCCTTGGCTGCTGCTTATGCGCAAGCCCAAACATTGCTGCAAAAAGATTTGTTGGCTGAGTTTACATTGCGGTATGTGAAAAATATAGGTAAGCATCATTTTGATGCATTAGGTGGTTATACCGTTCAAAAGACTAGCAGCGACTACATTGGTTTAACTGCCAAAGGCTTTGCTGATAATCGCGTTGAGGAAATAACAGCGAAAGGCGCAGATCCATCCCTGTTTACCTTGGATGACGCTACCGGTAAGTCAACATGGACTTTACTTTCGTATTTGGCTCGTGTAGGTTATAATTACGATAATCGTTATTTTTTCACTGGATCTTTTCGTACAGATGGATCCTCGCGTTTTGGTGAAGATAACAGATATGGTATTTTCCCTTCCTTGTCTGCTAGTTGGAATATTTCAAGAGAATCTTTTTATCATAATTGGTTAGGAGAAAATTCCACATTGCGACTTCGTGCAAGCTGGGGTATTAGTGGCAATAACAATATTGGGAATTACAACAATCAACAGGTGATGTCATCTCCTTCTGGCGTTGTAATAGGAGGCAATAACATCGCAACAGCTTATGTGCCTGGAGCACTTATGGACAACAAATTGGGATGGGAATCAACTAGGCAGATCAATACGGGATTGGATGTAGGTTTGTTGAATGGCAGATTAAATATTACAGCTAACTATTATTTAAGCCAATCCTACAATTTGTTATTTAATCAAACACTTCCTTCCTTGGCAGGTTCTACAACTATATTAACTAATCTGCGTAATTCTAAAGTACAAAATAAAGGTATTGATATTCAAATTACGGGTACGCCAATATCAACCAACGATTTTGATTTGACACTGAATGGTAATTTTTCATTGAACAGAAACAAAGTGTTGGATATGGGTGGCGCTAGTACTATATATACCGCTGGTGCAGAAAGATCATATATAACTCACGTTACGCAAGAAGGGCAACCTATTGGTATGTTTTATGGATATCAAGTTGCGGGAATGGTCAAACAGTCTGATCTCGCCAATATAGCAGAAGATGATAAATACTATAATTCTGCTACACAAACATTTGCAGAGGGCTACACAATAAAAGGACCGGCACGTTCTGTTTCTTCTAGTAATCCACTGCACGCTGGAGATATTTATTTTAAAGATACAAATGGGGACGGTGTAGTAAACGAAAAGGATAAAACTGTAATCGGATCACCTTATGCGAAGTTTATCTACGGTTTCGGTTGGAATCTAAGTTACAAACAGCTATCCTTCAGTGCTGCATTTAATGGATCATACGGAAATAAAATTCTGGATGGTCAAGACTATTATCTGTACAACATGGAAGGTTCTGGTAATCAGTATGCAAAAGTCGCAGACCGTTATCGATCAGAAGCAGAACCTGGTAATGGTACTATTTACCGTGCATCAAGAGCTGGTACACAAAGCAATAGTACGCGTTTATCTTCTTTTTATCTTCAAAGTGGTTCATTCTTACGTTGTACTAACATGACTATTGGGTACACTTTCAAAGACATGGCAGGAGCAACAAAAAATGCTATTAAAAGCATGCGCATATATGCTGGAGCAGATAACTTATTTGCCATCACTCATTATCTAGGATATAATCCAGAAGTAGATTATAATAGCGGAG
>JAATFC010000228.1 GCA_015655435.1 Chitinophagales bacterium
AAAATAGGCAAGAAATCCAAAAAACGCTAAGCCTTTGCACTAGCAAACGACAACGCCAACTCTTTCAAATCTTCGTCATTCACTTCTTTTTTACTGTCGGCAACATCAAGAAACTGAGCATATAGGTTGTCCATTTCGTCCCTTGTGAACTCGTGTCCAAGACCACGCATCCTGAACGCCAATGCGGCACGACCGCTTCTTGCTGTCAATACAATACTTTGGAAACCATCGGCACCCACTTCTTTTGGATTGATGATTTCGTAAGTGGAGGATTCTTTCAAAAATCCATCCTGATGTATACCGGAGGAATGTGCAAAAGCGTTGCTTCCCACCACTGCCTTGTTGGCCTGTACCATCATACGCATTGTATCTGAAATCAAGTGAGACATCGGCACCAGCAATTCGGGCTTAACGTCCGTATAGAAACCAAGTTCCGGATGTTTATTGATAATCATCACGACCTCTTCCAAAGAGGTATTGCCCGCACGTTCGCCAATACCGTTAATCGTACACTCAATTTGGCGTGCGCCACCAATTGCCCCCGCTATGGCATTAGCCGTAGCCAGACCAAGGTCATTATGATTATGGCACGAAAGGATTGCCTTGTCTATATTAGGAACTTTGTTGACGAGAAATTCGATTTTTTCCTGATATTGGAAAGGTAGATTGAACCCTGTCGTATCCGGAACATTTACCACCGTTGCTCCGGCAGCAATAACCGCTTCAGTCAATTTTGCCAAAAAATCAATATCCGCACGACCGGCGTCCTCTGCATAAAACTCTACATCGTCCACAAAACTGCGGGCGTACTTAACTGCTTCGACTGCACGTTCCAATATCTGCTCCCGAGTGGAGTTAAACTTATATTTGATGTGATTGTCAGACGAGCCTATTCCGGTATGTATCCTAGGGCGTTTTGCCAATTTTAAGGCATCGGCTGCAGCCTCAATATCTTTTTTGACAGCTCGCGTCAGACCACAGACTGTAGCATTTTTGATTACTTTGGAGATTTCCTCAACAGAAGAAAAGTCACCAGGACTGGAAATAGGAAATCCAGCTTCTATCACGTCCACGCCCAGATCTTCCAGCTTGATGGCGAGTTCGATTTTTTCTTTTGTGTTCAATTTACAACCCGGAACCTGTTCGCCATCGCGAAGTGAAGTGTCGAAAATGTGTATCTTTTGTTTCGTTGACATAAATCTTTTCTTTAGGTTAAATGCAATCGTTTAATTTCGCAATTTGTTGAAAATCAAATTTTGACAGACAAATATACTTTTTTTGTTGCTACATAATCAAAACATATTCATTATCGGTTTACGTTGGCAAAGTCGTTTAAATGATAGTTAAATGATTGATTATTAGTATATTAAGTTAAAAATAAATACGATGCCCAATCGTTTGACTGATGAGTTGTTACAACTGGTAAAATCACTGGAAAAGAGCGAAAAACGCAATTTTAGGCTCTATCTCAAGCGCTTGTCCGGCAGCGAGGAAATGAAAAGTGTCCAGCTTTTCGAATATCTGGACAAGGTGGAAAGTGAGGATTATGACGAAGAAAACATGCTCAAAAAAATCCCGGGCATCAAGAAACAGCAACTGTCCAATATAAAGGCGCATCTATACAAACAACTTTTGGCATCGCTGCGCATGGTGCTGGATGATGATAATGTCGAAATGTATCTCGACGAACAACTTGTCAATGCCAACATTCTCTACAACAAAGGGCTGTATCTGCAAAGCCTTCGCATTTTGGATCGGATAAAGGTCATTGCAAAGAACAATTTCCAAACAACATATTGGTTGCAAATCGTCATTTTCGAGAAGAAAATAGAGGCACTGCACATCACGCGAAGTATTGACAGCCGAGCCGAAATGCTTTCAAAGGAAATTGAGGAAATCAATGCCCGTCTTTCTACCCAGGGAAAACTGTCCAACCTTTCCCTGCAACTATACGGTTGGTATATCAAAATGGGGCATGCCCGTGACGAGAAAGACGTCATGGCGGTCAAACTTTTCTTTGAAACCAATATACCCAAACTTAACTTGGGCGAGTTGAGTTTTTATGAAAAAATGTATTACTATCAAAGCCATTGCTGGTATTATTTCATACTGCAAGACTTCAGATTGTATTTCCGGAATGCACAGAAATGGCTCGATCTGTTCGACGACCATTCGCAGATGAAAGCCATCGAAACAAGCCAATATATCAAGTCGTACCACAACCTGCTAAACGCACACTTTGAAACCAGCAATTTTGAGCGGTACGACCAACTATTGGAACGTTTTCAGGAATTTGCGGACACCGATATTGCCAATACCAACTACAATATCAGAGTACAGATATTTACCTATCTCAATATTGCGCGGCTCAACCAGCATTTCATTCACGGGACATTTTCCGAAGGACTGTTGCTGGTTCCAAAGATCGAGGAAGGTTTGAAGATGTACAACCTGCATCTGGACCGTCATCGCGTATTGGTTTTTTACTACAAGATTGCATGTTTGTATTTTGGTAGCGGGGACAACGACAATTGTATCAATTACCTCAACAAAATCATACATATCAAATACAATTTGCGTACGGACCTGCAATGCTACGCACGTCTTCTGCACTTGATTGCACATTACGAACTTGGCAACTGGGACATATTGGATTCCCTGACTAAATCCGTGTATCGATACATGGCAAAGATGAAGAACCTGACCATAGTCGAAGAAGAAATCTTCAACTTCCTCAGGAACTCCCTTAAACAAAAATCCGATAAGCAAATGACCAATGCATTTATCCGTTTAAAAAACAAGTTGGCAAAATATGACGGCAATCCGCTAGAAGCGCGGTCATTTATGTATCTGGACATTATTGGCTGGCTGGAAAGCAAAATCAGGAACATTCCGGTACAGGATGTCATCAGGGAAAAATACGAAAGCAAACTTGGCTTGTCAAGTTGAACTATAAAAGAGCAATCGCAATGCTTTCCCAGATAGCTATTTGCCTTATTTATTTAGTATTTCTTTTTGAAACGATAAAAAATCCAGCAACAGAAAACACAATCAAATAAACCAAACTCATGACAATCTCCGTAGAGAAAATATGAAAGTTGTCAAATAAATCAATATTGAGTTTTTCAATATCTACATGCTTGATCAATGCAGCTTTTACGGGTTGTGCGTATGGAAAAAAATCCGCAGATTCAGGTTTTTTATTTGCCCAAATAGCTCCGAAAATAACACCCAACAATCCGATTCCCATTGGCTTAAAAAAGTCTTTCCACAAAAAGCTGAGTGTCATCTGCAATCCCAATATTCCTAGAGACGACAAAAAGAATTTTGTAAAATAAAGAATCAAATCACGGTCTCCAAATCCATATTGGCCATAAAAAAATTTGTTGGGGTTAGTCCAGCTCAATACATGTAAACCAATCGTGCTCAAAAGATAAAATCCCAGCATCGTGATAATCAGTAAGCAGATAGCAAAAAGATATTTACCTGCATAGATTCCCGCCTTGGATAATGGCAATGCAAACAAGCTTTTCCACATATCCGATTTGTGTTCCATATCATTAACGGAAAATGCTACATAAATAGTAAACATTGGAACTAAAAACGTACTTAATGGACCGCCAATACCACTTATGTATTGAGCCCATTGATATAATCCGATTTTGGTCCCTGCCTTTTGGATTACATCCTCCGGAAAAGGATGCGCTGCTATCGCCCATACAAAAAGTCCAACTATAAAAACAGGAAACAAAAGACTACTAATCAATATAGCAGACTTTTTAAACTTGTAAAATTCAGAACGAAGAGATATAAATATAGCTGACATAATATTATTTTTGAAATTGAAGGAATATGTCTTCAAGTGAGGTTTGTTGCGTGTGCAGATTCCAAACTGATATTTGATTTTCCACCAACAGCTTGTTTACAAAAGCATTTTGCTCATTGGACAGGAACGGCAATTTCAATAGTTCATGGTCAATTTCAGATGTGATATTGTGGCTAAGTAGTACCTCTTTTGCCTTTTGAAGATTATTGCATTGCACAACTAGACTATTGGACGTATTGGGCAACTCGGCAAGCGTCCCTTCGAACTGCATTCGTCCTTGTTTAATAATGCCAATATGTGTCACTATTTTTTCAATTTCACTTAGTAGATGACTAGATATGAAAATGGTTTTTCCATGTTGATGGCATAAGTCCAACAAAAGGCTTCTAGTCTCATGAATGCCAGACGGATCCAAACCATTGGTCGGCTCGTCAAGAATCAACAGTTTCGGATCATTTAGCAAAGCCAAAGCAATACCTAATCGCTGTTTCATTCCCAAAGAATATTTTCCGGATTTCTTATTTAGATATTCAGTGGTTTTAGTAATCGATGCGACGCGGTCAATCTCTTTCTTATTTATACCCAATAGGATGCAACGATTACGCAGGTTTTCATAACCGGAAAGATGTGCGTAGATAGAAGGTTGCTCCACGAGAGAACCGATATTCTTGAGGATGTCAATTCTTTTCCGATTGATGTCCTCTCCCAAAATTCGGATTGTATTTTCCGGTGCTTGGAGCAATCCAAGGAGTAATTTAATAGTCGTGGTTTTCCCTGCTCCGTTATGTCCGATAAATCCGTAGATCGACTGCTGCGGCACATTAAGCGAAATATCTTTCAATATTTCTTGTTTGCTTAGGGAAAAACTAAGGTGATTAATCTCAATAGTCATGTCCATGAAGGATAAGTTTACTGTAAACCTATTTAAGAAAATGTCTTTTTCAATCAAGAAGATGGACTAACGGCAATATTTGAACGGGTATGTGCATATATGCGGACAAGGCATTGCTCATTATACTTTTTTACCTTACTTTGACCTATGAAAATTATTTGCGTTGGAAGAAACTATGTCGCTCATGCGCTGGAACTGAAAAATGAGGTTCCTGAAGAACCTGTTTTATTCATCAAGCCAGAAACTTCCTTTCTGGATTACCATGAAACTTTTCAATATCCATCTTTTACAAAAGATCTCCACCATGAATGCGAAATCGTATTGAAGGTTTGCAAAAAAGGAACAAAAATAAAAGAGCAAGAAGCATTGGATTATGTCAATGAAATCACGTTGGGCATTGACTTTACGGCGCGCGACATACAAACTATATTGAAAGAAAAACGCCTTCCGTGGGAAAAAGCAAAAGCGTTTGACCATTCGGCAGTTATTGGCGACTTCATACCTTTTGACGAAAAACTAAAAGAAGAAACACTGCATTTCACTTTGCAAAAAAACAATGAAATAGTGCAAAACGGAGATAGTTCGTTGATGATATTTCCCATGCGGCAACTCATCTCCAATATATCTGATTATTTTACGCTATTGCCAGGAGACTTAATATTTACGGGAACTCCCGCAGGTGTAGGACCTTGTGTAAAAGGAGACAGACTGATAGGCGTATTGAAAGGCAAAGAATTGTTTGATTTTTCCATAAAATAAAAAAAGGCAACTCCAAGAATGGAGTTGCCTGAAGGCTGCTCTCAAAGCCTTACTGAAAACACACTAAATTATTCTTTGTCTTTCTTTATAGTCTGTGCTTTTACAGCCATCAGCAATGCCAAAACTATTGCTGTAACCATCAGCCCAATACTTATCCAGAAGAAATAATCGGAAAATTTTATAGGATGAAAATCTCCGTTCACATCCAGGAAAATTAGTTTGTGTATCATGCTGCTGCTATTGCTATTGACGTACATAGGCGGAGCAGCAGGTAGATTGCCACCTGTTTTAGGTGCGTCTTTTGCCCGAACACTTTCTTCCTTGATGTATGCAATGATGTCAATGATATCCTGATCTTTCAGTTGTGGATGGTCCGGCATCAACGTTTTATTAAATTCGTCGTATAGTCTTACCGCTGCGGTATCGCCACTTTTGATAACAGACTGTGAAGAATGCACAAAACTGATAATCCATTGCTGTGAACGCTGCTGATCCACATTCATCAGATCGGGACCAACAACCTGTTTGCCTACAGCATGGCAGGAAGTACAATTCTGGGTAAAAATTGCCTTACCAGTTTCGGCATTTTGCGCCATTACGCTCGTACCAAAACCTATAGTTGCAAAAAATATTACAATTATCTTTTTCATTATTTTAATAATTTTCGAATGTCTTTATTGAGTTGTTTCATTTCATTACTATTAGTCCCATCGTAATAACCACGGATATGTCCGGCCTTGTCAATCAATACAACTTTGTCGCTATGGATGAAATCATCCGGGCCACCATCGCCATCAGTTGCCGTAACAAACAACTGGTTTCGGGCAAAACGATACAAGAGTTTTTTGTCTCCCGTAAGCAAATGCCACTGAGGTTCCGCAACGCCAAGCTGCCCTGCATACTCCTTAAGTCTTGCAACAGAATCCCTTTCCGGATCAACGGAAAAAGAAAGCATTTTGAAGTCTTCATTATTTGCATAGAACTTTTGGAGTTTTGCAAGATTCGGCATGATAATCGGACATATCGTTTTGCAATTGCTGAAAAAATAGTTTGCCACCCAGACTTTCCCCTTTGTTGAATCAAGATTGGAAAACGTTCCTGATTCATTTGGAAAAGAAAAATCGGAAACCGTAAAATATTCTTTCGGATTGCTGGTCAGTTGATAGTCTTTCCCGAAATAGGGCAATTCCTGCAAGGTATTTTGATACCAGTACACAAACCCGAACGCCACAACGGGGCAGACTATCGCGAACAATAGGAATAGCGAAATGGGCTTTTTTGAACTATTCATATTCACAAACTATTTAGTCGATGGAGTCGTGCTACTACCGGACATATTGACGGGATTATCCACATTGTATTTGCCTTTTATAGGCTGGCTATTTTTGGACAAATCAACAAAAGCCAAACTATAAGAAGCGATAATCAATATAACCATAAGGTAAATCCAAGGTTTCATAGTCAAGAACAAGCGAACAGGTTTTTCTTCATGCACCACTTCGGATTCAGGAATCATCAAGTTGCTTTCGTTTACTTTTTTACCCAAAGCTGTTCTGAAAAATCCTATGAAATACAACGCACATGCAGTCGTCATAATGATACCTCCAATCATCGTTATAGTCGATGTAAATACCCAGTGATGATTGTACAACGGACTTGAAGGATTGGTGTAAGACATACCCATATTGGTTCTCCGTGGTTCGCCCATCAAACCTCCAGCCATCATACCATGCGAAAATATCATGATGCCAATCATCCACAGATAAGGGAATATGGTAATGAATCCTGCATTCTTCAGTTTTTTACCGGAAAGATTGGAATAGATGTAAACACTCATTCCCATGATAGCCAGCAGTACAGGACCGGCAACTGTCATATGAAAATGTCCAGGAACCCAGGCCGTATTGTGAATAACGGAATTGAGCGAATAAGAAGCATTTACAATACCAGTCAATCCACCGAAAACGAAAATTATCAAACCGCAAATCAGATAGCCGAACATATAGTTGTCTTTCTGGAAATACGGTTGGTTTTTCATCCAACCGAGCAGGGATTTCGAACCTCTTTTTCTAGCACCGTATTCTAAAGACGCAGCGATATTGAAAGCCGTCATGAAACTTGGAATAGCAACACCGAAGGTCAATATGGATTGATATAGTTTAACTGTTGGGGTAAATACAGGTTCTGCAAACTGGTGGTGTACTCCAATAGGAATGGACAATACAAGGAAAAGTAAAAACGCCAATCGACCTGCATTTTCGGAATATAGTTTCGTTCCCGCAACTTTTGGCAAAACCGTGTAGAACATAACGTATGCAGGCAATAACCAAAAATACACAAGCGCGTGTCCGAACATCCAAAACAAAACCCTTGTCAACGGAACATTCAATTCTGTAGTCCAACCTGCGGACCAAGGTGTCAACAATACCAATACGGAATAGGCGGCAGGCAATGTACAAACCAACCAAACCGTAAAGGTTACTAAAGTACCCAATACACCCAATGGCATTCTAACTTTTGGATTTTCTTTTCTGAAATCAAACCAAGCCTTAATCCATCCAAAAAAGGCTACCCAGCTACCGACTATCAATAGGGCTGTTCCTACATAAAACAACGGGTCAGCCTTGAGTGGCGCGTAGAACGTGTATAGAACTTGCGCCTTACCAGTCAGCATACAATAGGCATCCATAACGGTACCTATCAGCATCAGCCAAAGTGCTAAACGATAAGACCATTTTGGTGGTTCTCTTTTCAAATAATGGGAAATCGTTACATGCCCAAAAGCTACTGCAAAAAAGGTTGTCAATACTATCGCGTTGATAACGCCGTGCATAGTAAGACCTTGATAATAGTTAAGTTTCAGGAAAGAGGCCTGGCTCAATA
Source organism: Chitinophagales bacterium (assembly GCA_015655435.1). Lineage (GTDB taxonomy): Bacteria > Bacteroidota > Bacteroidia > Chitinophagales > Chitinophagaceae > Rhizosphaericola. Next base: position 8,361 of record JAATFC010000228.1, read on the forward strand.
CGCCAGCTCTATATAAGACTTGCATCAACCCATTGTATATACCCAATATGAACAAGGTCATGGGGAAAAACAAGGTCGTTAAAATTGTATTTTTATATGATTTGGAGACTGTCATAATAATAGTTTGTTAATAGGTTACGGTAATTTCACCTAGCATGTTCTGATGGTTATAGCCGCAATATTCGTTGCAGACTATATTGTATTTTCCGGGTTGGTCAAATACGACGGTTTTTTTGGTGATACCACCGGGAACCGCCATCAGGTTTATATCTTTTCTAGTGATTTCAAATCCATGTACCACGTCCGTCGACGTCAGGTAGATGTCTACCGTACTACCAGCGGGAAAGCTTATATCGCCGGGCTCGTAAGACCACATGTGTGCAATGACATAGACTTCGTAATGGTTGTCATCTACCTTTTTGACTTGCCCTTTTTCAAATTTTGTATTGAAGGGTGTACAGGAAGGAACGTCTATCTTTCGGCTAAAAGCATTGTACAGAATAGCGAAGAGAAATACGCCCATCAAACTACCTGCAACCATTATTGCGCGTTGTTCGTACTTGTTCATGACTATAAATTTTTAGATGTGTCTTTCGACCTGAATGTTGTAAATGCTGAACCAAATTAATGCTGATAAGACGATGAGCAGTAAGAAAAAAACAATAGCACCGATCGGTTTGAAATTTTCATCGTGCTGTGAGAGCTGTTTGTTGTCCATGGTGAGAGTTTTATTTTAGTGAAATTTAAAGACAATACTTCTCCTTTAGAAAGCTTTAAACTTTCTAAATAATTAAAAATGAACACATTGCGTCTTATTCTTTTTTATCCTTATTAGCCAAAAGAACGATGGGTGGCGAGAGCTGGCAGGAGCAGACTTTGCATTTGCCGCAGTTGGATTTTTTTTCAGGAATCAAGGCAGTCTTATTCTTCGCTATTTCCGGGTTAATGGCTGTTGATAATTTTGACGTGATACCTTTCATCTGATTAACATTCAATGTGTGATTATGTTCTCTTTTTCAGATGTAAAGGTAGACGGTCGCTATATGTTTGTCAATCGTACAAATACGATACTTTTATACAAACAGTGTTTTGCAAGTGCAGTAACCTGCTTCACTATTGCTGCAGGTCAGTCGGCAGAGGCCATTGTGCATGGCATAATTGACCAGTTCTATTTTAGTGTTAAGGTTAAGTTTGAGCAGTAAGTCACGTACATAAGTGTCAATTGTACGTTTGCTAAGGCTGAGCATCTCTCCTATTTCCTTGTTGGACTTGCCGTCGCAGGTCAACTGCATTATTTTTATTTCTACGGATTTAAGTTCGGCAGTTTCCTGTTTAGAAGTTTTTTCCTGAACAAGATATTTTTCCGAATCTGCAGACCACTGAGCATAGTAGTCGTTGTCAAAAAAGGTTTGGTTGCTCAATATCTTATCTATTGTATCGTCGATGACTTCCGGGCTTTTGCTACAATAACCGTCAATACCCATTTCCATTAAAGGCTTGACCATCTCTGGCTGGTACACGGCGGAAACAACAAGGATTTTACCTTTCGTGTGGTTTTTACGCAATAGTTTGACGGCTTCGAAACCTGTAATGACGGGCAGGTAAAGCTCGACAATCAATACATCCGCCGGATGTGCGGACTGCTCTTGTAGTAGTTCGCGACCATTCGAAGCGCAGAAAAGCACTTTCCTATCCATACGAGAGCAAAGCGTTCCGATTAGTGAAGACCTATATATATGGTCAAAATCGGCTACCGCAATGGTATGTGTATTAATGATGGACGCCATGATGCAAAGTTAGTTATACTTATAATATATAATCACAATTCTGCAATATCTCCTTCCGATAATTGTATATGTACTGTGTTTCCTATTTGTAGGTATTGATACTGCGTAAATGCTTTTACAATAATAGTATTTATTTCAATTAAAAGCTGATATCCGAAACCCAAAAAATGTTTTTCCAAAATTTTTCCTTTCAGATTAGCTGTTTCTGGCAATACAATATGAAAAGCCTCCGGGCGTACCATGTATTTTTTGCCTTCCGCCAATGCAGAAAGTCCTATTTTGAAAAGTTCCTTGTTGGACAAAAGGTTGTAATCGCCCAATAGTCCTGCTATATATTCGTCTTTAGATTTTCGGTAAAGCGTTTCGGGTGTTCCGTCCTGCACGACTTCGCTGTTGCGCATGGCAATCACTCTGTCCGACCAAGCCAATACATCCTTGGGCATATGCGAAACCATAATGCAAGTGATGTCCCAGTTTTGGGAGATTTCCTGCACCATCTGCATCATTTCGTTTTTGTGGATATTGTCAAAATTGCTGAACGGTTCATCCAATAACAATACTTGCGGTTTACCTAAAAGTAAACGTACCAGAGCGATACGTTGTTTCTCGCCACCCGACAACTCATGCGTTTTGCGTTTCATGAGGTGTTCGATATGGCATATTTTATATAAGGTCAATTCGTCGCCAGGGTCAAGCCTATTGGCATATTCCAATACTTGTTCGACTCGCAGGTGTATAGGCAATTCATAATGCTGGGACAGATAAGCAATGGTATCATGTCCGGGAATTAATTTTTCAAGAGGCCCCAATACTTTTTTACCGTTCAGGGAGATTTTTCCCGAATCCGGTTGCACCAGTCCCGCAATAGTTTTCAGCAATGTACTTTTACCTGAACCGGTTTCGCCAATAATAGCAGTTTTTTCTCCTTTTCGAAAACGGAGCGATATATTGGAAAGTGCAGGTTTGTCCTTGATTGATTTATTTACCTCATTGATTTCGATTAATTCCATAGCATCAAAGATAAGGCTTGAAAACACAAAAAACTCAATCCAATATTTAAGTATTATTTAATATTAAAAAAGCCTGTAATTCAATAAAATCAGTACCTTCAAAGCTAAACAAAAAACGACTTTTATGGCAGTAAGTCATGTACTTTTCCCAACTGATTTTTCCGAATATTCCGATAGTGCTATTGAATACGGTATACATTTGGTCAATATCCTGAACGTAAAAAATGTAACCATTTTACATAGTTACGCAACGAACAATGCCATTGCAAACCAACCCATTATCAGCGCGGGACTTCCGGAACTATTATTGGACGAACAAAGACAACTAAACAGATTAAAAGAAAGGGTACAATCCCAGGTTGCAGACGATGTCGCAGTTTCAGTTCTGTTGGTAGAAGGGAAACTCATCAACATCGCACACGACTTGATTAGTAGCAAGGGAATAGACCTAATCGTATTGGGCATTTCGACAAAAACCAAGCTTGAACAAAGTATCATAGGAAGCAATGCTATCAACGTAATGCGAAAAACCAAGTGTCCTGTCGTCATCGTTCCTGACAAGGCTGCATGGATTGACAATCCTAATATCGCTGTGGCGATTGACATCACGCACAATGCAAACCATATCCCAATCGAAAAGGTAAAAAAGTTTTTTGCACAAATACACGGAAGCAAACTTTCTCTTGTCAATACTGAGGACGAAGACGACCATAATACCCATATACAAAATCCTAATATTGAAAAAATAAACTATAGTTTCAGTGACCTGAATACCAAGTTGGAAATTCTTTCTTCGCCCAATAAATTACAGGCTTTGGAAAGTTATAGTTCCAATAAGTCTATCAATTTGTTGGTTTTATTTGAAAGAAAATATGGTATTCTCAATACGATATTCCATACAAGCTTGATTAGGCAGATTGCCTATCAGACGCATATTCCGATATTGGTAATTGAGGAATTGCCAGCAGTTTAACCTCAATACAACTATAAAAGAAAAGCGGGATGTTTTCTGAGTAAAACATCCCGCTTTTCTTTTACAAAACGATCAATTATTTTACGGCAATAATACCATTATCGCCAATATGAGTCAATACTCTTTTCGCACTTAAAAATTGGCTTACATGAGCCGCATCATAGTCAGGTGCAGATGGATAGAAACTTGATATTCGCACAAATCCAGCGGACTGGATAAATTGTCCGTTTCCAATATACATCGCAACATGCGTCACTTTATCAGAACCATCATCTCGTTTTGTTCCGAAAAACAGCAAATCGCCAGAACGTAATGTTTTCAATGCTTTATCAACATTAGCAATGCCATTTTCGTAAATGTCGAGCGTCTCTCCTACTCTCGCTTGTTGAGACGCATCACGTGGTAACAAAACTCCATTTAGATAAAAACTAGTTCGTATAAATCCGCTGCAGTCCACTCCTTTGATGGATGTGCCACCCCACAGATATGGAACTCCTAAAAGCCTTTGCCCAGTCGCTAATACATTTTCGAAATTGGGTTTGTTTTGAGCCAGCCAATCACTATATTTTTCAGCCTCCGATTTCAATACATATCCGATTTTTCCGTCAGGATATTGGACTTGGTAAAATTTACCTTTTTCACCTTTCAATACCAATCTATCTCCCGCAACTATATCCGAAACCGGAAGCGTTTTTTCCTTATTATCCGAATACACCGTTCCATATAGTTGGGTGAATATAATCTTCGGTTCATTATTCCATTTATCCTTTTCACCCTCGGTCATGGCAACGACACCGCCCGTTTCCACAAAAGCAATATAGTTGTCCTCGGTCTGTACCAGATAGTAGCCGTTCTTTGTTTTTTTCAATATCCTCAACGAACTTCCCATCAATGCCTGTGTGAGCATTTCTCCCGATTGCGCAGGTTCCGCACGATGGTTTGTTACGGAAAGTTTTATGATTCCGTAATTTTTACCATCAGGATTTTGTTCTGGTAAGTACTGGATTTGTTTGGGAATATTGGGCAATATGGAATCAAATCTACGAACAGCATCTTCACTTGTAGATTCGACAAACAAAGAATCACCGGACAACGCCGCCACATGAAAATATTGGGACTGATGGTCCGGCGTTAATCTTTTCTCCACAAAATTAACGGCTCTGGTAATTTCTGGTTTCAATACAGATTGTGCACCGACATGAACAAAAGGACTGAAAACCAGCAACGCAAACAATTTCCAATTCATCTTCATCTAACAAATGTAAAAAAGAACAACTGCTTTTCTACCTTTCATCAAATATTTCATTTTATTTCATCTGATACGCTTATATTGCGTACATCCCAAAAAAAAGTTAAGAAGACAATTTATGCATGTAAAAAAACTACTTGTTTTCGCTGCTATATTGGCTGCGAACAGCTCGATGGCACAAAAGCCCGTTCCGTTACCCAAAGATACCATTACGAAAAAGGACACGTTGTTGACGGTCAAAAACCACAGTGCAACAGACTCCTCGAAGAAACCGACGAAACCAATCAAACCCGCAACTATCAAACCGTACAAGGAGGTCATCACGGACTCGGCAGTTACACAGAAAGGGCTGTTTTGGGTACATAAGGTCGATGATAAATGGTACTTTGAAATTCCGAACAAACTGTTCGAAAAACCCATATTGATAGTCAACCGTTTTGCTCAAGTTTCTGCCAATAGGGCTCAGACTTACGGGGGGGAAATCATCAGCCAGAAAACAATACAGTTCGAAAAAGGTCCTGAAAAAAACATTTTCATCCGTGGCATTATAGACATTACGTCTGCCGACTCTACCAGCCAGATAATAAAAGCAGTTGCCAATTCGGGAGTCAATCCACTGATGCAGGCATTTGCCATCCAGGCCTACGGAAAGGATTCCAACTCCGTAGTTATCGACGCAACTGATTTTATCAAAGGAGACAATGATTTAATCGGATTGAATGGTTACAGAAAAACGGCATTGGGTGCCAACATGATTTTAAGCGACAGAAGCTACATTAAATCCGTAAAGGCATTTCCGGTAAATGTTGAAATCCGAACAGTAAAAACCTATGCAGGCGGAGGAGGCGCATCTATTACGTTAGGAGCGATAGGACGACCTCGCGAATCTACGCCCATGACCATGGAACTGAACAGTTCGTTCTTATTGTTGCCGGAAAGACCGATGGCAAGACGTATGTTTGACAAACGAGTAGGCTATTTTGCGGACAATTTTACAGAATATGGAGACGACCAGCAAAAGGTAAAAGACAAAACTTTTGTCGTGAGATGGCGTCTCGAACCCAAAGACGAAGACCGTAAAAAATGGGAAAGCGGACAACTAGTTGAACCCAAAAAACAAATCATCTACTACATAGACC
>JAATFC010000337.1 GCA_015655435.1 Chitinophagales bacterium
ATAAGCAATAAAAAATTTGTTAGTAAATTTTCTCATAAGCAGTTAGTTTTGGTTGCGGCTCCGATTTCTATCGGAGCTTATTTTTTGTCAATACTTGACGGATTTTCCAAGATTGAGGGACGACTGTATAAATTTTCGGAGATTTTCAGTGGAGGTTTCTCTATCTTCTTTTCGGAGATAAAGCATGTGACCACTTCTGTACCCTTCCCATTGCATGCGGGACTTTAACATTCCACGAGGATCAAGTTGCCACATACTGTATTTAGCATTGAAATAGTCACAAGCGCCGTCGTAATAGCCAGATTGAACTAATAAATGCAGATTGGGATTCTCGGCCATTGCCAATCTTAAGTTTTCCGCTACATTGTTGTTCTTGTTGTTCCAAGGCCAGACGGAGCCGAAAATATTGTACTTAATGTCTGTTTTGTAATTCAGTTCGTTGCGCAGGTAGATATTCATGGCAGGAGTGAAGGAGTTTGCCCAAGATTCCAATTCTGCATTGTAATCCGGGCTTGTCCCGTAGGATTGTTTGTCGATGCCTTTATATCGCGAATCGAGTCGTCCAATAGTGTAACCTTCCTTTTTCAATAATTCTTTCCAATAGACATCTGGTGAAACATCCAAATTGTTTCCAGAAATAACAGACGTATCCAAACCCGAATAACGGGAGAAATTTGCAACGATTTTTGAACGCTCATCAGGTGAAATGGAATTCCCTTTTGCAATGGCGGGCAGCAATTCATCTATTGCGTATTTTTCCACACTGGGAAGAAATGTATTCAAATCTTGATTTTGTAGGTCGGTAGGTAGTTTTTTATGATACCATGCAGTTGCGCTAAAATAGGGCAATCGCAATGCCGCAGCCAATGGTCCATTCCTGTCAATGCCCAATTCTGTGGGAGAGACCAATACCACACCGTTCAAAAACATCCATTCGCGTTGTTGCAAAGCTAAAGCAAGCCCCGAAGCGCGTGTCGTACCGTAACTTTCTCCAATCAAAAATTTTGGCGAAGCCCACCTGTTTTTTCGAGTAACGAATGTGTTTATCCAATCTGCGAGATAGGCAATGTCCTCATTGACACCATAAAATTTTGTATTGGGCGTTTCTTTGTCCGTTTTTCTGGAATATCCTGTGTTGACCGGGTCTAGGTAGACTATGTCCGCAACGTCCAATATAGAATTGGGATTGTCTTGCAAACCGTAAGGCTGCACTGGATAGCCTTCGTCGTCTATTTTCAGCATACGTGGTCCTGTGTAGCCAATTTCCATCCAAAGAGATGGAGTTCCTGGCCCACCGTTAAACGAAATCACCAGCGGACGACTGTCGCGATCTTTTACGTTGTCCCGTTCATAATAGGTATAGAAAACGCCTGCAATGGGCTTACCGTCCTCGTCCCATATAGGCATTGTACCTGCGGTGGCGGTATATGTGATGGGCGTTCCTTTGATGGTAACAGAATGTTTGGTAGTGACTGAGCTATCAACATCCAATTTCAAAATCGAGGAAGGGTTGTCCAACTTGTATTTTGGCCCTGCATTGGGTTTGGGTTCTTTGTTGTCCTGAGCGTGAACCTGAAACGTCAAAAAAGAAAATACTAGAAACGGAAAGATTGAGTGTCGTTTTGCATGCATCTTAGTCTAAATTTAGAATACTAAAATTACAAATAAACACCCAATCCTTTTCTACCTATAAAAACAAAAATATTAAGCTATTTCCAAATGCGTACTTATCGCAATACGATTCCATGCGTTAATCGTAATAATAGCCATGATAATCTGTCCAATATAGTGTTCATCGAAATGTTGCAGTGCCTGTTGATAAGTGTTGGAGGTTAAGCCTTGTCGGTTGATTAACGTGATTTCTTCCGTCATCGCCAATACGATTTTTTCTTCTTCGGAAAATAGGCTTGTTTCTTTCCATCCATCCAATACAAAAATACGTTGTTGCGTTTCGCCCAGTTCGAGGGCTTCTTTGCTGTGCATATCGAGGCAATAGGCGCAGCCATTGATCTGCGAGGCTCTCAGCTTTATAAGTTCACGGTGCAGAGGCTGGAGTTGGCTTGTCCGGACATATTTTTCCAAAGCCAACATGGCGTTGTAGGCATTGGGTTCGACTGCTGCGAGATTGATTCTTTTTTCCATAATGATGTGTTTTTATTTCGTTGGAACAAAATTGAAGTTTACCCATCAGGAAAAAATTAAACTGGTTTAAGAAATGTATTTTGCTCGTAACTCGCTGAGATATTCGGGTGTGATGTCTAGGTAGGATGCCAGCATATATTGAGGAACCTTTTGCACAAAATCGGGAAAGCTGGTCGTGAAATGGCGGAAACTTTCTTCTTTATTTAGTTCATGTCCGAGTCGTGTTCTGAATTGCATGGCGGCGTGTGCAGTCTGATGCACCATGCGGAAGTAGCGTTCCAATACGGGAAATTTTGCCAATAGTTCTTCCTGTTTGGAAAAGGAGAGCGCCCATATTGTAGAGTTTTGGACTGCTTGGATAAAGAATTGGGAAGGTTCTTTTTTCTGGAAAGAAAAATAGTCGGACAGCCACCAATGCTCAAGTCCAAACTGCACCGTTTTTTCAGTCCCTTTTCGGTCAATGAAATACATACGAATGCAACCCGATTCCACGAAATAATTGTATTGGCATATTTTACCTTCTGAAAGCAAGATTTCTTTTTTCTTTGGATTTAATAAAGTAAAATAAGGAATAATCTCATCCCATTCTTCCTCTGAAACAGAAACAAATTTGTCAATATGGTGCTTTAAAACGGACATGCTAAAAGTGCGGAAAGTAATTGTTTTTGGGCTAAAATAAGACTTTGATTTTGGTTTTTATTTAAAGATAGGAATTATATCTTCGCCGCCTAATTAATGATTTAGACATGTCAGAATTTAGCCAATTTATTGCGCAAAAACTTAACATCAGAACACCTCAGGTCGATGCCGTATTGCAGCTTTTGCAGGAAGGATCGACGATTCCGTTTATTGCTCGTTATCGAAAAGATAAAACCGGAGCATTGGATGAAGTGCAGATACAACAGATTCAGGAAGAAGAAAAAACAATGCGGGAATTTGCAGACCGGAAAGCTTTTATCGAAAAGACAATTTCCGAACAGGGAAAAATGACTGACGCTTTGCAAGCTTCCATCAACAAGGCTGCGACAATTGCAGAATTGGAAGACATTTACTTGCCTTACAAGCCGAAAAAAAGAACAAAGGCTCAGATTGCGCGTGAAAATGGACTGGAACCATTGTCTGTATTGGTTTTGGAACAAAACGATATGGACATTACCGCAGAAGCG
>JAATFC010000084.1 GCA_015655435.1 Chitinophagales bacterium
CATTGTTTCAGGGCTTTTCATTTTTCTTCCAAGCGCCATACTTTATGGCTTGTCATTTGGATTTAGCATTTCGGAAAAGACCATTAAGAAACAACGAGAAAGACAAGAAAGTGTGACATTTGACAACAACGGAATATCATATAAACTTCCTCTTTTTGACACAACTCAATTTATTAGTTGGAAGACTATTGAAACCGTAATTTATACAAATTATCAATCTGACGACCATGCACGGTTTGTTTTCTATTTGACACAACCACCAGTCCTGACAATGACAGAAAACCCCTGGTTTTTAAATAGAATTTTTCCGTTTGCGTTAAGGAATAAAAAAGAAGTGAATATAGAAGATGACTGCAAGAATTTTCAGGAGATTCCAAAGATGTTGGAAATATATTTAACCAATACAAATCCAATCGACTTGGCCAAAGATTATAAAAAAGGAACATTATTAAGTTCCAAAACAACAGTTAAAAACAATACGGTTAGGACAGAAGAACATTGGAAACCGAATAGTAGTTACGAAAGAGAAAAAGTAATTTATGACAAATACAATCGAACTTTTGAACAAATAAAAAATACTTAAAAATCGAATAGCCAACAAGGGTTTTGCGTTAGGCGAGCTGAAGAGCAAAACTATAATTTCGGATTTCTATTCCACTAATACGGAGAGCCGCTAGCAGAAATACTATCCGAACATGATTCTCAAAATTCAGCACTAGTAAATTTCCCAAAACGGGAACTTTATTGTATCTTTGTAAAAAGAAAGGGTATTGAGAGTGATTTCAAAAAAAATATTGCGAGATTTTTGGGAGAAACACAATGATTGTGAACAACAATTGAGGTCTTGGTATCAAGAAGCAGAGAAAACAGTTTGGCAAAACTCAAACGAACTAAAATTAGATTATCCCAGTGCTAGTATATTGAAAAACAATCGAATCTGTTTCAATATAAAAGGCAACTATTATAGGCTAATTGTGAGAATAAATTTTGACTATCAGATGATGTGGATAAGATTTATTGGGACTCATTCAGAATATGATAAAATAGATGCAAATACAATTTGAAGATTATGAAATTAAAACCCATAAAAACAGAACTAGATTATATTCAAGCCTTAGATAGACTTGAGAAAATCTTTGATGCAAAAAAAGGGACCAAAGAAGGAGACGAATTGGAAATATTAGGAATCTTGATTGAAAAATACGAAAACGAAAAATTTCCAATCGATCTGCCTGACCCTATTGAAGCGATTAAATTCAGAATGGAACAATTGGAATATAGTCAAAATGACTTAGCTGACTTAATCGGACTAAAAAGTAGAGCCAGTGAAATACTAAACAAAAAGCGAAAATTATCGCTTGACATGATTAGAAAATTAAGCTCGCAACTTAGAATTCCGACAGAAGTATTGATACAAGCATACTAAATAATGGACGCTTCTGCCGACATAATATTGGCTAAATGAAGGCTGAAATACAAAACTTAGCTTTCATGTTTCTATTCCGCCGAATATTTTTGCATTGGCATCACCGGTTCACAATCCCCTACCCCAACACATCACTCAGACTCGGGTCCTGTTCAAATACATATCGTACATAGGAACACATCGGCACAATCTTGATGTTGTTTTCGCGAGCATATTTTATCCCTTCCATAACCATCGCCCTCGCAATCCCACGCCCCATATATTCTTTTTCGACACCCGTATGGACGATGTTGATACGGTGTTCATTTGCCCAATTATAGCTCATCATACCTACTTCTTTGCCGTCCACTTCTGCTTTGAAATAACCTGATTTGCTTGTATTCACATGTGATATTTTCATAAGAATCGTTTTTATATCTGTTTCGGCACAATCGCTGCATCTTTTCCCTCTTTGAAAATCAAAAGAGATTATATTTTTTTATACCTAATAAGTAAAGTTGCTCTTATCTTTACACGATAAATTACTACAATAAAAATATTAGTTATGTCCTTGTCGTTTGAAAACACTGAAGTTGCTTTTCAATACAGAAACAATAAACAACTCAAAAAAGCTAACTTTCTGTTTAAGTCCATGGGGTCCTCCTTTCTAACCAAGACCGGGATAAAGTTAACAAGTTTTGCGTTGAAGCTCCATTTGCCAATAAAAGGCGTCATCAAATCAACCATTTTTGAACAGTTTTGTGGAGGGGAAACGCTTCAGGAAGCTGGCAAAACATCTGAAGTATTGGGGAAATACAATGTTACCGTTGCGCTGGACTATAGTGTCGAGGGAAAAGAAAGCGAGACAGACTACGACAATGCCGTACCGGAATTTGTAAAAGCAATCGAGTACGCCGCTTCGCAAAAAAACATTCCTTTCATCCCGATAAAAATTACAGGATTTGCCAGTTTTGCCCTATTGGAAAAACTCCATGAAAACAAGGAAATATCTCCGGACGAATTAGAAGCATGGAAACGTGTTGGCAAAAGAATCGACACGATATGCTCCGTAGCTGCCAAGAACAAAATCCGCATATTGGTAGACGCCGAGGAGACATGGGTACAGCAGCCGATTGACGATCTAACCAATCTGATGATGGAGCGTTACAACATCGAAGATTGCTACATATTCAACACGTTTCAGCAATATTGTGTACATCGTCTGGACGACATGAAGAATGATTTCGAAAAGGCAAAAGCCAAAGGCTATCATTTCGGCTCCAAAATAGTCCGTGGTGCTTACATGGAAAAAGAAAGGGCGCGCGCTGCCGAAAAGGGTTATCCCTCTCCCATCAATCCGGACAAAGCGGCAACGGACAAGAAATACAATGATGCCATTGATTTCTGTTTGGAGCATCTTGGCGTTTTGACCTTATACATGGGAACGCATAATGAAGAAAGCTGCATGAAAGCCGTCAATATTTTGGCGAGCAAAGGCGTGTCTCCTACCGACCCGCACGTTTATTTTGCACAGTTGTACGGCATGAGCGACAATATGACTTTCAACTTGGCGGATGCAGGCTATCATGCCAATAAATATTTACCTTATGGACCGGTGGAAGATGTCATTCCTTATCTGATGCGCCGCGCGCAGGAAAATACTTCGGTCAAAGGTCAAACTGGACGTGAGCTTTCCCTTATACAAAAGGAAATGAAACGCAGAGGCATTTAAAAAATATCCGAAAAAACGGTAACCGCTTTCTTCGAAATAGCGTCATAATCATTATTAAAATACAATACAATGAGAAAGACATTTTCATTCATAGCAGTTTTTATAGTGATTATGACCGCATTGAGCAGTTGTCGTCGCCTGAATCAACGCCTTGGTGTAGGCGACGCACATCAGGTATTGGTTTCCAAAAGCGAATATCCCGCCTCGGAGATCAAACAAGTAATTGCGTCCACATCGGGTGGCAATATTGAAGTAATTGGCGACGCGACAGGTCAAGCCACACTTGAGATTTTTGCCTCCTACAAGTCGTCAGACAGCACAACTATCGTTGCCAAGATGAACGAATATTACAATCTCAGCATCAGCCATGACAACAGTATATTGACTGTGAGGTCCGAAAGGAAAAAATCAGTCAATTCTGTTTTTTCCAACAATTCGGGCGTTTCGGTCAGTTTTAAGATACACGTAAGTCAACAAGTTGCCAACGAACTGAAAACCTCAGGCGGCAATATCCTTATCAAGCAGTTTGTCGGCAATCAAAAGCTCAATACTTCCGGCGGTAATATCCAACTGGAAAATATCCAAGGAGATATTGACGGACATACGAGCGGCGGCAATATTGATGGGGAAAGTTTAACCGGAACGAATAATCTCGAAACGTCCGGAGGAAACATCTCAATAGCTAAAGGAAAGGGCAATATGTCATTGGAAACCAGTGGCGGCAATGTTTCTGTGAGAGACGCTGAAGGTGCATTGAAACTTTCCACTAGTGGTGGCAACATCGAGGCACTCAATATAATTGGAGGCCTCAACGGCTCGACAAGCGGAGGCAATATTGACGTAAAATTTGCACAGGTCAATTCCAATATAGATTTGGACAATTCCGGTGGAGACATCCATCTCGTTATTCCAAAAGATTCAAAAGCTAACCTGGATATTGCATCCGACAATGTCAATGTCAGCGGGCTCAACAATTTTTCGGGAAAATCGGACAAGCACACCGTTGACGGAACTTTAAATGGCGGAGGTCCTGTGGTCAAGGCTCGGACATCGGGAGGCACTATCCATCTTGATTCGGAATAGAAATTCGCACTATATTTGGATAAAGGTTGTTCCGTATCGGACAACCTTTATTTGTTAAATATCTTTAGGAAAAAATATTGCAAATTGTATTTGGCATAGTTTTAGTTTTTTGCATATCAAATATTAATCTTTTCACATAAATATCTTTTGATTATGGACAACTACAATAATCCAAATGCTCCGACTCCGTCCAACAATCCCACTAAGTCACCTGTCAGCAATACACCCAAACCTAATGATAATAGGAATCTTATCTATGGTATATTGATTACGGCACTCATATTGGTCGTTGGTTACCTCATCTACGACAAGACGAAAACCAATAGTACTGTCAATACCTTACAGACACAATACTCAACGGTCGACTCCTCCAAGAACGCGATACAGGCAGAATACAACTCTGCTTTGGCTCGTATGGACTCCTTAACAGGCAGCAATGTAAAGTTGCAGGGAAACCTAGCGGAAAGCCAAAAAGAGATAGAAACACTTAAGACGCAGATTAAAGAGGAATTGAGCAAAAACAATGCGGACTTAAACAAAGCTCGCAGCCTGATTTCAGAATTGAGAGGCAAAGTGGACAACCTAATGGTAGAAGTAGCTAAATTGAAAGCAGAAAACCAACAATTGACTGCCAGCAATCAGCAACTACACACAGAAAGAGACACGCTTACCAATAGGAATAGCAATCTAAACCAGAATCTTACAGCAACAACAGATGCAAAAAACAAGATGGAAGAAGAAGCGTCCACATTGCACGCATCCGGATTCAATATCAGTGCGATCCAAGTAAAATCAAATGGCAAAGAATCCGAAACAACCAAGGCCAAAAAAGCAGATTTGTTGAGGATTTCATTCTATCTGGATGAAAACAGAATCACCAAAACCGGTTCTAAATCTTTGTACCTTGTCGTAAAAGGTCCTGATGGCAACACCATCACTATCCCATCAGCAGGGAGCGGTACTTTGCAAACCAAACAAGATGGCGAAATTACTTACACCACAGCCATCAATGTTGATTACGAACAGGGGAAAAGAGTTCCCGTAAGTTATGACTGGCATCAAAACGGTAAATACCAACAAGGTGATTACACTATCCAGATTTACAACAATGGTTACAAAATCGGAGAGGGTTCTAAGACTTTGAAGAAAAGCGGATTCCTAGGTTTGTAATATAAAATCGGTTCCATAAAAAAGGTCGTCTAGCCTAAGCTGGGCGACCTTTTTTATATCAATTAATTGTAAAATGGCGCAATCATCCAATATACTATAACTCCGGTAACCGATACATAAAACCACAAAGGCCAAGTATATCTAGCGAGTTTTCTATGTTTGCCAAATTCTGCCGTCAACGCACGATACGTTGTGTATAATACGAACGGCATTATCACTGCAGCCAATATAATATGAGAAACAAGGATGAAATAATAAACGTATTTGATAAAACCGGTATTGCCATAATGCGTGTCGCCCGCCCATATATGGTGGCATACATACGACAGCAAAAACAACAATGACAATACCATCGCTGCAAACATCACTCCTTTGTGCAACTTATATTTCCTTGCTTTCACAGCGAACAATCCAATCAATAGCAAAACACTGACCAACGAGTTGATAATACTGTTTACAAACGCAAATTCATGGACGTTGAAGCTGAAAGGGTAAGGTATATTTTGAATCGCCGGGATATGCTTGTCGAGTAGCGCCACCGCTACGAAAATAACCACCGAAAAAATGATGATGACCCGACCTGCGAGCTTGTCGTTTTTCTTAATAGAAGCTTCTAACATAAATCTGTTTTTTAATAAACTATAGTTGTTGTGCTTTTTTCTTTTTGAATACAATACGCATCGCAATCAATACGATTATCGTGGCAATGATACCCATCACCGCCAATAAATTAGGGTCGAACGGTAGTGGAGCTGGGTGTTCCTTGTCTTTTTCCAACATCAGCAAGGCTGCATCATGCGCAAGTCTGGGCAATGCATCAGCCGTATCCAAACCGCTGTAATATCCTCTGACATGATGGTCGCGGTCAATCATGACAAAATATGCCGTATGGGCAAAATTAGGGTCGATGGGTGTATCTCCTATTTTGTCCAGATGCAGTTCTTCAAAAATGTATTTGTAAATAGAATCCCTGTTTCCGGTCAGAAACCACCAGTTGTCGTGCTTGGCACCATAGAGGTCTGCATATCTTTTAATGCGGGGAACACTGTCCCGTTCCGGATCGATGCTAAAGGAAACGAATTGTATCTGCGACGAATCCTGAAAAGGCGAGGTCAATTCGCCACGCGTCATGAAAGAACGTTGCAGTCTAGCCATATTTTTGGTCAAATAAGGGCAGATAGAACCGCAACTTGTGAAAAAGACATCTGCAACAATGACCTTGTTTTTAATATCGTAAAGACTTACAGAGTCTCCTAACTGGTTGACTAGCTTAATATTCGCAACTTTATGCCAGATACTGTCCGTGGTCTGTTTTCCGTCCTTTATCGTTGTTGTTGTTGAATCCAAAAGATAGTACCTAGGCATTTGCGTTGCCTTTTCGCTCATAGCGCGCATCGCAAAATAGCTGACAATGGGAATGCCCAATGCCACTAATATAGCCAAAAATGCTTTTTTGTTCATATCAATAACTTAAAGTGCCGCAAAGGTCAACAAAAAACCACCGACATGCGGTGGTTTTTCAAATATTTCTATAAAAAATAGTTATTCTTGTTCTGCTTCATGGTGTTCCGCATCCTGATGTTGTCCATGTTCAGCAGGTAATACCTTTTCGTTCATTTCCACGCTGTATGGGTCATATTTGGAACGTAGTTCTAAGTATGAATGTCCATCCGCCAAGAACGCAATGATAAACCAGATAAAAATCAACAATGGCACCACGATTAGACGTTTCATGATTTTGTTTTCGTGTCCCAAGTGCATGAAATGTGCAACGATGTAATATGCTTTCGCCAACATCAGTATAATAATAATTCCCTTAAACAGATGGCGTTTGAAGCTTCCTTCTGCCCAATCCATCATGATGAAACCCATTATCAACTCTATAATAGTGACAACAGTCAAGATGACAGTAACCTTTATAACTTCTTTTTTGAGGCTACTACGCTTCGCCTCTGAATATTCTATATTTTCCATTGAATGCAAATTAATAATTAGGTAAATCTCTTTTTAGATAAGATAAAAACAAGTAAATACGAATACCCAAACCAAATCCACAAAGTGCCAGTACAAACCTGCTTTCTCAATCATCAAATAAGACTTGCGCTTATCGAAAGTTCCACACAAAGTCATAATCAGCATAATGATATTAATCAATATACCCGTAGATACGTGGAATCCGTGGAATCCTGTAATAGTAAAGAAATAATTGGTAAAGTTAGGAGATGCTGCAGTACCATCATAGTTCAAGAAAGGATTGCGTCCCCACCAAGCACCTTCATGATGTAAATGAATCCATTCCAAAGCTTGACATCCAACGAACATCAAACCACCAATAATTGTCAATACGAGGTTGATTACAACCGCTTTTTTGTCCAATCGTTGACCAGCTTGTACCGCCAATACCATTGTAACCGAACTAACAATCAATATGAAAGTCATGATACTTACATACACCAACGGATAGTGTCCCTCCAGACCTGGTACCGCATTAAATACCTTGTTTGGGTCAGGCCATGATGCCGTAGCAAAACGGGTCGTTCCATAGGAAATCAGGAATGCTCCGAATGTCAAAGCATCACTAATCAGAAAAAACCACATCATTAATTTCCCGTACTCAACATTCGCAGGGCTAATCCTACCACCCCACCATTTGATTTTACCAGAATTGGAAACTGTTGAAGTTGACATATTCAATATTAATTTTCTAAACTAAAAACTTTTAAATTATCGCAAAAAACACAAAAAGGTAAATCCAAAGAATGTCCACAAAGTGCCAATATATAGCGACCACTTCTATTGGCGTTGCGTCGTAGTTTTTTACTTTTCTGTTATATGCCCTCAATACCGTAATAACCAAAGCCACAATCCCACCAAAAACGTGGAGAAAATGTAGCCCAATAATCACTCCCAAAAAAGAAGCTGCCGGATTGCTCCCGTTTCCGAATATTTGGATACCTCTACTGGCAAGGTCTTGAAAACCATACCATTGAAACAATCCAAACAACAATCCCAATATACATGTCAAAGAAATCAACGCACGATAGCGTTTTCTTTCCCTTGCTTTAAACGCTTTCACAGCCAAAAACATAGTCAAACTGCTGGCAAGGATGAAAACCGTCGAAATCCAAAAAGATTTCGGAAGAGAAAATTCCAACCAGTTACTCTGTGCCCTTTTTACCAGATAAGCACTCGTCAACCCCGCAAACATCATACAAATACTCGCTATGCCCACCCACAACGTAAACTTGTGAGGATGCATCCGTCCGTCCTTGCCTGATTGTGCTATCATAATCATTTTAAAAAACTATATAAAGTGTACTTTGTCCACCAATAAAGCCAAGTACACAACAGGTAAATAAATATAACAACTGAACATCACTCTTCTCGCCGCCTTCACATCCATCTGTATGTACAATCGTACACACTGCATAATCAAAAATAGATTGGCTATTGAAACGATAATCAGGCTAATCCAACCGCTTATTCCCATAAAATAAGGCAAAATTCCAATGGGCAACATTACTACACTGTACATGATAGTCTGTATCGCTGTGAATTTTGTTGGTCCTTTATCAGCGGGAAGCAACTTGAAACCAGCTTTTGTATAATCACTATGCGCGACCCAGGCTATTGCCCAAAAATGTGGAAACTGCCATAAAAACTGTATTCCAAACAATGCCCAGCCAGCTACGTTAGAAACAAATTCGCGATGCTCAAGGTTCAATGCCGGGTCTACTGGAATATGAGCAAACGGAGACACAAATCCTGCTCCTGCAACCCAACCAATTAGACAAGGCAATCCTCCAGGCAACGCTCCAGCCAATACGGCAATAGAACTGACCTTTTTCAATGGCGTATAAACAAATGCATAGAAAAACAAACTAAAAGCTGACAGTAACGCCGAATTAAGGTTGAAATATTGGTACATTAGGAATATGCCAATAATACCAATAACCCCAGCAAACACACTCGCAGCCATAGGAGAAACCCTCCCGCTAGCCACCGGTCTGTCAGCCGTTCGCTTCATTTTAGCGTCCGTGTCTTTTTCTACCACTTGATTAATCGCACTTGCACTTCCTGTTACGAACATTCCCGCAACGAAAAGTATAAGCACCATTTTCAGATTGAACAGTATATTGGGTGCCATCAAATAGCAAATCACGCAGGTAAAGACCACCGTAAAACTTAAAGTAAACTTCATCAACACCATGTAATCTCTAACCATTAGAGAAAAATTGTATGACGAGGAGTTTGATTTTAAGTTTTCCAAGTTTATGTGCTTTATCTGAAATAATACCAATATCTGTTGACCTGTCAAAGATATCTATTTCAAATACCTATCAAAGAACTAGTTATAAAAAATTTATACTAATGCAATTCTTCACCGTCTTCCACAGGCGTAACCTGTGTGACAAATTCACGACCATCCTTGTTATAGTCATAAGGCCATCTGTGTACTTCTGGAAGGTCTCCTTCCCAGTTACCATGACCAGGATTGATTGGAGTAGTCCATTCCAAAGTATTGGAGTGGTAAGGATTTGATTCTCTTACTTTACGTCCTTTATACATGGAATAGAAGAAGTTGAACACAAACAAGAACTGCGCAAAGAAGGTAATAATAGCCGCAATACTGATAAATTTGTTCAATTCAGCAAACTGCTTGAACGATTCCCAAGTATCGTAAGTATAATAACGACGTGGCATACCAGCCATTCCTTCGTAGTACATCGGCCAGAATATGCAGTAAGCGCCTATCAACGTAATCCAGAAATGCACATCGCCTAATGTATTGTTCATGTAGCGACCGAACATTTTAGGATACCAATGGTAGATTCCGCAGAACATTCCGAAGAAACCTGCAACACCCATTACCAAGTGGAAGTGCGCAATTACAAAATAAGTATCGTGAACATGGATGTCAATAGCGGCATTTCCCAAGAAAATACCAGTCAAACCTCCAGAGATAAACAAACTAACAAAACCGATCGCGAACATCATTCCCGGGCGGAATATGTTGTTACCTTTCC
Organism: Chitinophagales bacterium; assembly: GCA_015655435.1. GTDB lineage: Bacteria > Bacteroidota > Bacteroidia > Chitinophagales > Chitinophagaceae > Rhizosphaericola. Next base: position 10,418 of record JAATFC010000084.1, read on the forward strand.
ACAAAGTCGTAATCCAGTTAAATGCCTTGATCGCAGATGGAATCGCAATCAACAAGGTCAGCAGTACGAATATGGAACCAAGGAACGGATTCAATCCGGTAACAAACATGTGGTGCGCCCATACTAAAAAGGCCAATACAACGATTGCAAACATAGAGCCTATCATCGCCGTATATCCAAAGATCGGTTTACGTGCATTTACAGACATTACTTCCGATACAATACCCATCGCAGGAAGGATAACAATGTAAACCTCTGGGTGTCCCAAGAACCAAAACAAGTGCTGGTAAAGTATAGCATTACCGCCTTCATGCGAAAGCGCTCCAACACCGTTTACGAATATATCAGAAAGATAAAAACTAGTTCCAAAGTGACGGTCAAAAATCAACAATACAAATCCGGCTGTCAATACAGGGAAAGACAATACACCCAATACTGCCTGCAACATCAACGCCCAAACTGTCAATGGAAGACGCGTCATGGACATACCTTTTGTTCTCAAGTTCAATACAGTCGAGATATAGTTCAGACCACCTAACAACTGAGAAACAACAAACAATACCATAGAAATAGTCCAATAATCCATACCTGCGCCAGAACCTTTGGACGCATCAGCCAACGCACTCAATGGAGGATACGCTTGCCAACCACCAGCAAAGGGACCAGTTTCCAAGAACAAAGAACAAAGCATGATTACACCAGCCGTGAAGAAGAACCAATAGCTCAACATATTCATCAACGGCGAAGCCATATCACGCGCACCTATTTGTAAAGGAATCAGGAAATTCGCAAAAGTTCCACTCAACCCTCCAGTCAATACGAAGAAAAGAAGTACGGTTCCATGTATGGTAATCAAGGCATAGTATGCATCTGCCGTAATGTGACCGCCCGGTGCCCATTTTTTACCCAGCAATTCTTCCAATATAGGGAAAGACTGGTCTGGGAAACCTAATTGTAAACGGAACACAACGGAAAGTAATCCACCGATAATCGCCCAGAAAATACCACTCAGCAAAAATTGTTTAGCAATCATCTTGTGATCCATGCTAAAAATATACTTCGTGATAAAAGGCTGATGATGTTCATGACCATGCGCATGATGCATGAACTCCTCATTAATTACATCCACATCGCTATGTAAAACCAACTCGTTACTCATACTTAGACCCTTTTATATAAAACTATCTTTAAAAATATTAATTCTATTCTCGATTAATGGTGAGCTGCAGAATCACTTGTCGCAGGTGCTACGGCTGCAGGAGCTGCTGCCACAGCAACAGTTTCCGGAAATGCAGTTGCATAAGCGGAAGCTTGTGTAGCTAACCAAGCATCATATTCTGCCTGAGTCACGACCATAATCGTTCCTTTCATGGAATAGTGACCGTTACCACAAAGCTGGTCACAGGAAACTTCGTATGCAAAGTTTGGATTTCCTGTTCTTTCTATCATTTCCTTAGTGGTATATTTCGGAGTGAACCACATCGTTGTCGGTGTTCCAGGTACAGCATCCATCTTCATCCTAAACCAAGTCAAACCAAAATCATGAATAACATCACGTGAATTAATGATGAATTTAACCGGTTTGTTTTTTACGATATAAACTGTAGACTGTGCTATAATATCATCTTTTGCTGCAGGATCCGCTTTCTGTCCCATTGCCGCGCTATCTTTCCAAATCAAACCCAAAGGGTTATTGGCATCGTCAATATTCTTGAAATATTTTTTTCCGAAAACGCCATCCTTACCCGGATAACGGAATATCCAACCAAATTGCTTTCCGGTAACTTCAATCTGCATGGCATTTTTGGGAGCATCGCCCGTAAACAAAGCCCATGAACGTAATCCGAACACAATCAATACAGCCAATACAATCGTTGGAACAGTCGTCCAGACAATTTCCAATTTGCTGTTATGTGGATAAAAGTAAGCTTTCTGCCCTTCTTTATATTGGTATTTGAAAGCAAACCAAAACAATAGTATCTGTGTAATCAGGAATACGGCACCAGTCAAGTAGATTGTAATCCACAATATATTATCTACTTGTTGTCCCTCAATACTAGATGAACCCAGATGCAAGTTGGTCTTTGGATACAATATCTTATTGCACCAATACACACCAATCAAGCCCAATACAAGAAAGGTTATCATCAAAAAGCCATTAACCTTGTTGCTTTGCTTAAAAGCCTTGTCCTTGCCGCGAAGGACTGCGACATATTCACTGGCTTTGGAGATTTGGAAAATCACCAACAAAATCAATAAAATAACTGCAATAGACAACCACATGAATTATAAAATTTATCTTATATATTACTTAAATACCAATCTCTCTCACCATCTATTCCCTAAAACTATGTATGGTGTACAATACTTTCTTTAATGAAGGGATGATAAAGAGGTATTAAAGGTTTTTTTGCTAGATTTCTTCCCACTAAGAAGATAATCAGACCGACATAGAACGCAGCCGTACCGAAATCTAGCCAACCCAAAGTTATATGTTCTTCAGAAACACTCGCCATAACCATCTGGTAAAAATCCAGCCAGTGACCGAATATAATCAATACCGCCATGAATGTCAATATAGCATAATTCCTTTTCGCGGAACGCGTCATCAATATCAATATTGGACATACAAAGTTGATAACTAACATTAAGAAGAACACACCTTTGTATTCACTCTGGATTCTGTGTTTGAAATAAATAGTTTCTTCAGGAATGTTGGCATACCACAACAGCATGTATTGGGCAAACCACAGATAAGTCCAGAAAATAGAGAACGCAAACATGAACTTACCTAAGTCATGAAGATGTTCCTGGTTTGTATATTCCAAATATCCTTTATTCTTCAGATAGATAACGAACAGTACAATCAACGCAACTCCGGATACAAACGAAGAGCCGAAAGTGTACCAGCTATACATTGTACTGTACCAGCCACCATCAATACTCATCAACCAAAACCATGGAGTTACCGAGCCAACAGTCAACGCAAACCAAACTATGAAAAGAGCCGCAGAAACCGTATTACGAAAAATATAACGCTTGCTAGTCTTAAAATCCATAGGACCTTGGTCTGCTTCTGAAGAAATCTTGCGCATCCTAGCACCCAATATGCTCCACAGCACGATCGTCGCAACGGTCCAGAATATAAAGAAACCCGGATTTAGAAAACCAGTCTTTCCTTTAATGGTTGGATGTGAAGCAACAACCTTAGGGTCTAACCAATCGTAGATATGTCCATTGCCTGCAAGAACAAATCCTATCAACAAAATACCCGTGATAGTTCCAAAAATCGGAACAATCGCAGAAATAGCTTCCGCTACGCGTTTGAAACTCTGTTGCCAACCTCCAATAGCCAAAGTAGTCGCACACAGGAAAAACATAGCAGCATTACAAACCAGTAGGAAGAAAACACTGTTATACATCAAGGTACCC
>JAATFC010000088.1 GCA_015655435.1 Chitinophagales bacterium
CAGGACAACCTTGCCCAGATTGACGAAGATGGTCAGTTATTGGACAATGTCGACAACGCAAGAATTAAAAATGCAATTTCCCTCGGTGCGTATCTACAACAAGTAACATTATTGACCGATGCGGACAAAGAAGAAGACAACGACAACGTTGTCAAATTAATGACTATACATGCGTCAAAAGGACTGGAGTTTCCGGTTGTGTTTTTAGTTGGCGTGGAGGAAACAATTTTTCCTAGCGCAATGAGCATCAACACACGCGAAGAACTGGAGGAAGAAAGAAGACTATACTATGTAGCCGTCACCCGTGCAAAAACTAAACTTTGGATTACATACGCCAATACGCGTTACCGGTTTGGCAGTCTGATACAAAATGACCCTAGTCGTTTTATTGCCGAGATGCCGGAGCAGTTTGTAGACAATAGCTATTCAGGTGCAGGGCATTTCAACGTATCCAACAACAATATGGGTTCTGCTTTTGAACGTATGAACCGAGGATTTGGCAATAGTGCAACGCCTGCCGAAAAAGTGTATGGTCCACCTCCGTCCGCAAAAAGAAATGTCCTACCAACTCAGGCACCGAAAAACTATACACAACCGGTTGTAAAAGCGCATCAACCTTCCGCCAATTTCGTTCCTAGTGACCCATCATTAATAGTCGCGGGCAAACAAGTGGAGCATCAAAAATTTGGTTTTGGGAAAGTAATGAGCGTAGAAGGTGCGGCACACAACCCAATAGCGACAATCGTTTTCAACGACAATGGCGAGAAGAAGTTGATGCTGAACTATGCCAAACTAAAAGTCATCGATTAACGAGAATCAGGAATCATTCGGCATGAAATCCAATATCATATTTGAAAAAATGGACGAATGGTTTGCACAAGGCAAGCCATTCTTTTTCCTATTGGATTATCTGACAGAAAAAGGCGAATGCATACTTTTAGATGAGATGCAACAAGAGGAAATTAGTTTCCACTCTCCTATCGGCAACAATATAAAATCAACTGAAATTTCTCCGAAGAAACTTGAGTTTCAAAAATTTCCAGAATCATTTGAACAATACTATAAAAAATTTGAACGCGTAAAGGACGCCATACAGCAGGGAAATTCTTATTTGTTAAATCTCACTTGTCCAACTCCAATTCAAACAAACTATACTTTATCCGAACTTTTCCATATTGGACAATCCAAATACAAATTATTGTACAAAGACGAATTCGTCCATTTTTCACCGGAAACTTTCGTAACTATAAAAGGCAACAAGATTGCAACGTTTCCCATGAAAGGGACCATTGACGCATCTTTGGAAGATGCAGAAAGAACATTGTTAAACGACCCAAAGGAAACTACGGAACAATACATCATCACGGACTTATTGCGCAACGATTTGAGTGTAGTTGCAGACGATGTGGAAGTCAAAAAATTTCGTTATTTGGAGCGCATCGAAACAAATAACAAACCGCTTTTTCAAGTTAGTACACATATTGAAGGTTCAGTAAAAAAAGAGCTACAACAAAAACCGGGAACAATCTTTTCACAGTTGCTTCCCGCCGGTTCGATATGTGGTGCTCCTAAAAAGAAAACATGCGAACTCATAAATCATATTGAAGACTATAATCGAAATTACTATACAGGCGTTTGGGGTATTTACGACGGAACTCAGATAGACAGTTGCGTCATCATTCGTATAGTTGAAAAACAAGGAGAAAAACTATTTTTCAAAAGTGGCGGTGGTATTACAGCAGCAAGCGAAGCAGAAAAAGAATACCAAGAAATGATTGACAAAATATATGTACCAGTTTATTGAAACGATATATTACAAGAACGACGAAATGCCTTTGCTACAATGGCACGAGCAACGTTTTGCCAAAACACAGATAGCGCATTTTGGCAAACTAATACACCTTTCCTTACAGGAATATATAACACTGAAACTACCAGAAAACTTAACCGAAAATCAAGTTTACAAAATACGTATAGTCTATTCGGAAAACAATATTTCAGTTGAGGTCGCCCCTTACCTGAAAAAAGAAATAACACGACTTCATCTAGTTGAAAACAATACGATAGACTATTCATTCAAATATCTGGACAGGACAGAACTGGAGCGAATGAAAGTTCCATTTGAACAGAATGAGGAAATCATTATCGTCAAAAACGAACGATTGACAGACACGAGCTTTACCAATATAGCTCTCTTCAATGGTAATGAATGGCACACACCGAAAATGCCTCTATTGGAAGGAACACAACGCGCATTTCTCCTTAATCAAAAAACAATAGTACCGCAACATATTGATGTTGACAGCTTGTATCAATATGCCAAAATTCGTTTATTCAACGCAATGGTAAGTTGGGAAGAGGCTTGGGAACTACCAATTGCAGCATTGGGTTTCTGATAAAAACGAGTGTTAAGCATCGGCCATTTGCCTTGGGCATTTTACTTATCTTCGCAAAAACATAATTACGATGGCAGTAGCATTGAACCATTATATCGACCATACTATATTGAAACCGACAACGTTGGTTTCGGATATTGAGAAACTTTGTCAGGAAGCAATACAATATGAATTTGCTGCAGTGTGCGTTCCGCCACCCTTTATCAAAAAGGCGAAAGAACTGACCAAGGACTCCATGGTAAAAGTAGCGACCGTTATTGGATTTCCATTTGGTTATTCGGCCATTGAAGCGAAGGTTGCAGAAACTGTTTTGGCACTTGTCGATGGAGCAGACGAACTAGATATTGTCATCAACCTCATTGCCTTAAAAAACAATGATTGGGAATATCTGGCAAATGAAATCAACCATCTTGCACCGTTGATACACGCTAAAGGAAAAGCAATAAAAATCATTATCGAAAGCGGTATATTGACAGACGAAGAAATCGTCAAATGCTGTACACTATACACACCTGCCAATGTCGAATTTATGAAGACGTCCACAGGGTATGCCGAAGTCGGTGCGACAGTGCATGCGGTTGAGTTGATGCGCAAAAATCTTCCAGACAATATACAGATAAAAGCGTCCGGTGGTATTCGCAACTATGCTTTCGCAAAAGAATTGGTAGATGCAGGAGCAACCCGCTTAGGCTGTAGTGCGAGTGTCGCCATTGTAAACGAAACACCTAGCAACTAAGTATTATAAATGGAACAAGACATCCAAACGATAAACAAAAAACCAATCATCATAGGAATAGCAGGGCTTTTGCTATTCCTGTTTGCATATACGCTGATTGTATATTTCAATCCTATGCAGCATTTGGATTCGGCTTCTATGAAATGGCGATGGATTGGAACACGTTTGTTCTTTTGGGGACTATTAGCTGCGCTGGTTCTATATTCCACGAAAATAGAGCACAGGAGTATTTTGGGCATCCCGCAAAAAAGATATTCCTGGAAATTCTGTGTAGTCGCGACGATTATCATGTTCGTCATTATTGCAACAGGAAGCGGTATTTTATCCGTTTTAGCTAAACTCGTTTCAAAGAACCAAGTAAGCCAGCAATATGCGACTATGAAATCTCTTTTTCAACAAAATCCAAGCCTCATCCTATTAACATCTGTTACTGCAGGTGTGACTGAAGAATATTTTTTTAGAGGATATCTGCAACATAGGCTGACATTATTGTCCAACAAATATGTAGGCATTATAGTATCCGCACTATTGTTTGGATTACTGCATTACAACTATGGGACGTTGATGCAGATATTGTTTCCTTTTTATTTAGGCATAATATTTTCCTTGTTTTACGAAAAATATAGAAATATTAATTTTCTGATAGTATTCCATTCGACATGGGACTTAATTGCACTTTATAGTATTGTTCATTTCAAACTTCCATATCACTAAGCATGTCCGACTATAGTTATTCCAGAAACGAAAAGCTCAAAAAGCAAAAGATTATCGATACACTTTTTCAGAAACGAAAGAGCGTCAACGCTTTTCCGGTAAAGGCTTTTTTTGCATTTCCAGAAGAAAAAATGGATAACGAACTAAAAGCAGGAGTAGGAACAAGCAAACGAAATTTCAAAAAAGCGGTACACCGCAACAGAGTGACACGCTTGCTGCGGGAGGCCTGGAGACTCAACAAGCAAGAACTTAAAACGTTGTTGGAAAGCAACCAACAGCAAATGATTGTATTTTTGCATTATTCGGACAGGGAGTTACCTTCATTTGAATTAGTCAACAGCAAAGTCCAGATTTTAA
>JAATFC010000053.1 GCA_015655435.1 Chitinophagales bacterium
CGCAGAGCTGGGCTTTATCAAATTTGGTAGTCGTGTGGACGTTTTGCTACCGCTGGACGCAAAAATAAAAGTCAACCTGGAACAAGCCGTTCAAGGTGGCGTAACTGTATTGGCAGAATGGTAAGACAATCCAAACGCTCAACGCAAAAAGCTTAAAGCCGAATTGGTTTTAAGCTTTTTTATTTGCATATCTCCATTTACATTTTTGCACAACGTTTCGCATTTGACTTTCTGCATTGAGCACTAAGCTTTACACCATGAGCCTAAAGCTTTTTTTATACATTTGTCCAAACAAAGAACTATGAATCCCAAACAGCTCGCCGGTGAAAAAGCCGTTGAATATGTAAAAAGCGGCATGAACGTCGGCTTGGGCACAGGCTCCACGGCATATTTTGCCATTCAGGAAATCGGTCGCCGCTTCAAAAACGAAGGCTTGGACATACGGGCAATCGCCACTTCCATCGAGTCCGAAAACCTTGCGAAAGAATGGGGAATCCCGATGGCGACATTTGCGGATGTCGACCATCTAGACGTAACGATTGACGGTGCAGACGAGGCCGACCCTCAACTTAACCTTATCAAAGGCGGTGGCGGTGCATTGTTGCGGGAGAAAATCGTGGCGTCGGCGACAAAGTTTTATGTGATTGTAGCGGACGAGCGCAAATACGTTCCACAGCTCGGGCCTTTTGGTTTGCCTGTGGAAATTATTCCTTTTGCATGGGAAGAAACTTTCCGACAAGTTAAGGCTCTAGGTTGTATGCCAACGAGAAGGGAAAAAGACGGCAAAATATTTATCACAGACAACCAGAACTATATTTTTGACTGTGATTTCGGTTTGATTGCGGACGCGTACAAACTTAACGACCAACTACATAGTCTACCCGGCGTTGTTGAGACGGGTTTGTTTTTGGACAAGACAGATGTTTTGATTATTGGAAAGAACTCAGGCGAACTAGAAATTCATCATAAAAAAGGATAAAAGATGACGAAACCAAAGGCATTTTTGTTTGACATGAACGGAACGATGATTGATGACATGCACTATCATCAAACGGCTTGGTACGACGTATTTACGAAAAAATTAGGTTCGGATATATCAAAGGAAGATGCCAAAAAGGAGATGTACGGCAAGAATTCAGAGGTGTTGGAACGCGTATTTGGTAAAGGAAAATTCACACCAGAAGAAATGGCGGATATTGAACGACGCAAAGAACTGCGTTACCAAGAGGTGTTCCGTCCACACCTGAAACTATTGCCTGGACTTACCGACTTCCTCGAGAAAGCGAAAGAAAATCATATTGGATTGGCTATCGGTACGGCTGCTCCTCAAACCAATATAGATTATGTATTGGACGGGATTCCGGAACTAAAGAAAATATTTCCCGTCGTTGTCGGCGCATATGACGTCGCAACTAGCAAACCCGACCCGGAGGTTTTCCTAAAATGCGCAGAAAAATTAAATGTCGCTCCCGAAAACTGCATTGTATTTGAAGACTCGCCCAAAGGAGTCGAAGCCGCACGCAACGGCGGCATGAAAGCTATAGTCTTATTGACTTTCCACGAACCAGAAGATTTTGTAGGTTTGGATAATGTTTTGATGATGGTTAAGGATTATCGGGACGAAAGGTTGGCGGAGTTGTTTTGAGTTAGAAGCAATTTTTCTTTATTAGTTGCGCTGATTTGTCAATTGAGCTTATAACAAAAGCAATAAATGATAATATATGAGATTCTTATTTGTATCTATTTTCTTAACATTGACAATACACGGCTTTTCACAAAAAAGCAATTTGTCATTTGACAAATACAATATAGGAATTTTTAGCGGACTGTCGGATTTCCAACAATTGGATTCTATTGAGAAGGAACAACAAAAGCATAAACTCGATTATCTAAAAGAACTACCAGATTCCTCAAATCTAGACTCGACAGAAAAGAATGCGTTAGATTATGTGTCAAGCCTTTTTAATGATAGAGCTAGGCTCTTCATTCGCGACTTGGCGTTAGACACATCTCAGAGCAGACCATTAAAATATTTTAATGCTACTTCTCAATGTTTGTTTTCTGATGACACACTAAGAATCTCAATGGGAGTAGGTTTTTTCGCAAATATGGGGGCACTGCTATTGATTCACAAAGACAAATATGAGCTCGTTTTTTTTCAAGATGCAGACCATACCAAAGTGTTTAAGCAATCCTTGTCTGACCACGAATTTAAGTCCGTGATAGATGTTGCCACCAAAGAAAAGAAACTAACCCTAACAAAGAAACCAGAATTCAAAAACAATGAGATTATAGTAGGGCACTATGAGTTTTCTACATTACCTTTTTATGAAAAAGAAGGTGAAAAACTTGTAAAACGAGAATATTCAATTACCGGCACGTTTCAATGCACCGTGAAAAAATTTTAAAGCTAAAAAAGACTATGAGTGACTACTCTTGATAGTAATTTGCTCATTTCTAACTATATACTTATTCGAGATTAGGTTTGTTTTAAAACTTACTATTTGTTAAAAAAGCAATACGTCCCATTCAGCTCAGAATGATTTCCCTATCTTTAATAACACTAAAAAACTTTTGTTATGCCTATTGTAAAAATCATTGAAGTCATTGCTTCTTCCGAAAAGAGTTTTGACGATGCAGTTAAAAATGCCGTCGCAGAAACTTCCAAAACCATACGCAATATAGATTCCGTTTGGGTTCAGGATATGAAAGCACACGTCAAAGACGGTCAGATTACTACTTACGGTGTCAATTGCAAGATTTCATTCAGAGTGGAAGAATAGTAAAATGTAGTCTGAAAGAAACGAAAGGTCTCCGCTAGCGGAGACCTTTCGTTTCTTTCAGACTAC
>JAATFC010000304.1 GCA_015655435.1 Chitinophagales bacterium
AGGATTTTTGTTTTGTACAATATTGGTATTAATTGTACAACCAATATAAAACCGAATTGGGAAATACACCTACAAGAATAATCACGATAGCAAGTGCGACAACCGTGATTTTAAATATATTACTTGGATTTTCTTCCAGTTGACCTTCATTTTCACTTTCCGAATTTTTAAAATACATGGACTGAATCACGCGGAAATAGTAATCAGCACTTACCGCCGCAAACAAAACGCCAACAATCACCAGCCACATATAGTGTCCTGTTTGCATCACGGATGCCAGCATATAGTATTTCGCAAAAAAGCCCGCTGTCAATGGAATTCCCGCAAGGGATAATAAAAATACCGTATTGGCAAAAGCTAATGCAGGATTGGATTTCGCCAAACCGTTATAACCCGCAAATGTATAGTCTTTCATTCTGGAAAGTATCGCAAAAATTCCTATAGTGGCCAGACTATAAGCAACAGCATATAGTAGAATACCTTCTTTTGCCATTTCATTCAAACTAAAGATTGCGAACAACATGAAACCAGCCTGTGCAATACTTGAATAAGCCAACATACGTTTTACATTTTGTTGTCTTACGGCTGAGATATTTCCAACCAATAATGTACAGATTATCAATATAGCGACAATCATTTTCCAATCAACACCAATAATCTTGCTAACATCCACGCTTGTTCCTGCAGCGCGTGCGATAAACAATTTTAAGAACGCTACGAATGCTGCGGCTTTGACGACGGATGCCATGAAAGATGTAAACACGCTCGGCGCGCCATAATATACGTCCGGAAGCCAAAAATGGAAAGGTGCAGCAGACACTTTAAATGCCAAAGAAAACGTCACAAGCAGCATACCTCCTACTTCCAAAAAAGACAATGTCTGAGCAGTGACCGCAGGTGCACCTTGTGCAGATGCCGCAGCAGGAATTATTTTCTCCAACGCAAAAGTTCCTGTTCCTCCATAGATTAATGCGATTCCCATGAGCATCAACCCCGTGGAAAACGAACCCATCAAAAAATATTTCAAAGCAGCTTCGTTGCTTTTCAGGTCTTTCTTTTTAGAGCCCGTCAATATGTACAATGGAATCGTCAAAATCTCAATACCTATAAACAGCATCAACAAGTTGTTGTATGCCGACAATATAGTCGCTCCGCACAATACAAAAAAGATGAGCGTAAAGTACTCGGCTGTATGTCCTCCGACCTTTTCTATCTGTTTACTTGTTAGGATAAAATAAACACCCGTACACACAATGGCTATTGTATTGAAAAATAAGCTGAATCCATCGAAAGCCAGCATATTATACGTGTTGATTTCGAATATAGGACCGTTGTAAGTTTCGTTTATATTGGCAATCAAGATGATAAGCAGACCGACCAATGCAATGCCTTTATAAGCCTTTTGATTACTTACAAGAACGCTGCTAAACATCATAACAACACCTAAAACTGCCGAAAGTATTATTGCATTCATAAATCCCAATCCGCCTGCAGCGGCGCATTTATTTCTTAGTTAAACAAAATTATTTCATCAATACAGCATGAACTGTATCTTTTACCAAATCCAACAATGGTTGCGGATACACGCCACCAACTATAACCAATATAACTATGACAATCAAAGAAAAATTGATTGCACTATTAGATTTTTCAGCCATTTCTGTTTTTGTGGAGACAGGGCCGTAAAACACTTTTTGCATCATCCATAATGTATAAACCGCACCCAATATGATGGAAAGTCCCGCAAATACAGCCAGCCATGTATTGTATTCAAATAAACCCAAAAACATCAAAAACTCTCCTATGAAAGCATTTGTCAACGGCAATGCTATATTGGCAAAAACCAACGTACAAAACAGAATCGCCAAGGTTGGTGCTTTTTGCGCCAAACCTCCGAGTTCACTGAACTTACGCGTCCCCAATTGTTGTTCGATTGCGTTGACCACATTCCACAGCCCAATAACATTGATACCGTGATTGAACATCTGAATCAATGCTCCTTGTAGACCATATTCTGTATGGCTGAATATCGCAGCGCACATCAATCCAAGATGCGCAATAGAAGAATAAGCAATCAAGCGTTTCATGTCATCCTGCTTAATCGCTATCAACGAACCATACAAAATTCCAACGATGGAAAGCACCATAATCAACGGAGCCAAATGTTGTACCGCAAGCGGAAAAATGGGAAGAGAAAAACGTACAATCGCATACAAACCCATCTTCGCCATTACACCGCTCAATATCATTGTCGTGGAAGTAGGAGATTGTTCATAAGCATCCGGCTGCCAAGTGTGAAAAGGAAACATCGGCATCTTAATCGCAAATGCAATAAAGAACAACCAGAATCCAATATTTTGTTCTGCTGCGGTAAGTTTCAGACTATAAAAAGACTGCAAGGAAAATGAGTGGTCCGGCGTTTTGTAATACAAGTACAATATGCCAACCAACAACAACAGTGATCCTGCAAATGTGTACACAAAAAACTTGAACGAAGCCTGTATTCTTCTTTCATTGCCCCATTTGGAACAAAGAAAATAAACAGGAATCAGAGCCAGTTCCCAAAAGAAATAAAACAACAATACGTCCGATGCCAAGAATACGCCTAACAAACCGGCCTGCGTCAATAAAGTCAAACCGTAAAACGTATTGGCATTTTCGTATTTGTTTTTGATAGTCGAAAGCAATACTAACGGCAACGACAAAGACGTAAGCAGGCAAAGCATCTTTGACATTCCGTCCATGGAAAGACTGAAACTGCTTCCTAGTTCAGGTAACCATTCCGCCTGATAACTGGACGGTGCCGAGCTACAAAGCGTACACAACGACACCAACAAGGTTATCACGGAAAAACCTAATGAAACGTTCTTCGCAACAGCACTATTTTTCAATAAGAATGAAAGAATACCGCCCGCCAATGGAATTAATATGAGTAAAACAAGTAACATATAAGTATATCGGATTCCTTACCGCAGGAGTTAAAATATTTTATGTAAATAGTGTACTATAAATGCCTGATTCCAGAATACTAAAAACAATATAACGATTGCTGAAACCATATACAGCAGATAACTTTCTACCTGTCCGTTCTGCACCAAACGTAATTTTTTGGAAGCATATTGGATTCCTCTACCAACGCCATTCACGATTCCGTCAATGCCAGATTTTTCCAATACGTTTTTCAGAAAACCACCAAGTGCTAATATTGGATTGACTATAACCGTGTTGTACAAACTATCGATATGCCAAGCGTTTTCCAACGTTTTAGACAAACCCGTATTTTCATTATAGTCTTCTTTCCATTTGGAAAATTTCTACCAAGCCCATACTATCATTACAATTATCAATACCGTTGTAATGCCCATCAACAAAGCCTCTTTACCGAGATGTGCAGCTTCAGTATGTTGCAATGTTTTGGATTTTGCAAAAATAGGTTCAAGGAAATGTTCTAGTATATTAGCATCTTTTGCAAACACTTCTGGAATTCCAACGAATCCACCAACAACTGCCAATATAGCCAATACGACTAAAGGTATTGTCATCGCCTTTGGACTTTCGTGTAGATGATGTTCTTCTTCATGTGTACCTCTGAAATTTCCAAGAAAAGTTACTGCATACAAACGAAACATATAAAATGCCTTCATCAATGCTCCGGCAACGCCCAACCAATACTATATTGGACT
>JAATFC010000189.1 GCA_015655435.1 Chitinophagales bacterium
AGATGAAAATTTGAACAAACAATTATTGGGCTTGTAAATGTAAGAATATACGAAATTCATTTTTAAATATTCATTGGATTTGATTGGTTTATTTTATTTGCTGATGAACAATGTATATGCACAAAATAAGAAAGAGGATACTCTTGCAGCTATAAAGAGTAGATTGTCTACTGATATTACTTATGCCCAAAGCAAGCGAAGTGCCTTTAACAGAGGAACATGGATTGGGTCTACATTAACCGAACTTATCAAGAAATGGGGTGCTCCAAGTCGTATTATCAGTGATGGAGGCAATGGAAAAATTGCCATCTATAGTAGCTCACAAGTCAACGCAGGAGGAAGTGTAACACCAGGTTACACCACCTATAACGGTTTGGGACAAGTGGTAGACTATAAAGCAACAGTCGATACAAGATGGTCTAAGGAATATACAGAGTCAACACAAATTTTCGCTAATGAAAAAGGCATTGTTACCGATATTAAATATAATAATAGTTACCATTAATCTAGATAAATGAAGTTAATCAATCAATTATTATACAGTAAAAAAAGCATTTTTGCATTTATTTGCGTTTTTCTCTCTATAAATAACTTTGCCCAGAATAAATACTTTGAGGTTGTCTTAAAAAAAACGGATATAGGCAATTACTCTTATGGACAAATTTTACCAGTTGGAGGTGCCAAAAATTATCCTGTAGCTTTTCAGGGAAAAACAAAGTCCCAATTATATCAAATGATCAAGGACTATCTTAAAGCAAGACCTTTACTGCTATTGAAAGAAGCATATACAACCCAGGATTTGATTACTTACAGAGATTTTTCTTATATATGTGACAGTAGTAAAAGTGTTGCAGATCTTATAGGTAAAACATATATTTATGCAATGCCGGAGGATAATATTATCAAATTTTCGGTTGCTAAAGGATCCGTTATTTATTCTACTCTTTTTCATGCAAAATTGCAGATTACCCAGGACGACAATGTTGCCTCTATCGGTGATGCGCCTTTCAATGAATATAAATATGCGCAGCCCAAAACGGAAGAAATTTTAACTTCAAAAAGCAATTTTTTTTTAGGTAACGTAAACAAGAAGAAGAAGATTTATATGAATTTGGCTTACCCGGAATGTATTTATGACTCAGAGGGAAAATTAATAAATCCCATTATTAAAAATTATGTGGAGCAGTATTATAACCAGTTTGTAACGGATATAATTGCATTTGCTTCAACTTATAAATATTAAATATTTTTTGTTTACCATATAAAAATAGTAGTAGATGACGACAGTCACCAAATCTAAGTTATCCTTCATGATGTTTCTTGAGTTCTTTATTTGGGGCGGATGGTTCGTCACGTTGGGAACGTTCCTGGGAAACAACCTGAAAGCGGACGAATTTCAGATTGCCAATGTTTTTTCGACTCAATCCTACGGTGCTATTATTGCTCCGTTTATCATAGGGATGATTGCCGACCGTTTTTTTAATGCGGAAAGGATATTGGGATTTTTGCATATAGCGGGAGCCGTATTGATGTATCTGATGTTTAAAGCCGAAAACGTAAGTGTTTTTTATCCGTATGTTTTGGGATATATGATTGCTTATATGCCGACTTTGGCGTTGGTCAATTCTGTTTCTTTCCGCCAGATGAATGACCCGGAGAAAGAATTTTCTTCCATTCGAATCTGGGGAACGATTGGCTGGATTATCGCAGGTCTTGCCATCAGTTATGTTTTTCATTGGGACAATAATGAGAACAATTTGGCTCACGATACATTGCGCAATACTTTTCTGATGTCGGCGATAGCTTCTGCCATATTGGGTTTGTTTAGTTTTACTTTACCCAAAACTCCTCCCAAGAAAAGTGAAGGAGGTGCGAGTATCAGTCAGGTATTGGGGCTGGATGCTTTGAAATTATTGACGGATAAAAACTTCCTGATTTTCTTTTTGTCTTCTATATTGATTTGTATTCCCTTGGCATTTTACTATTCGCACGCCAATCCGTTTTTTACCAATATCGGTATGGAAAACGTAACGGGAAAAATGGCAATAGGACAAATTTCCGAAACCTTGTTTTTATTGATGATTCCTATATTTTTCAAGCGTTTTGGTTTTAAGAAAACAATATTGGCCGGCATGTTTGCCTGGGTGTTGCGTTATTTCTTGTTTGCTTATGGCAATGCGGGAGAGTTGACGTTCCTGTTGATTTTGGGTATTGCATTGCACGGTATTTGCTATGACTTTTTCTTTGTTTCCGGACAGATATATACGGATTCCAAAGCGGGTGAAAAATACAAAAGTTCGGCGCAGGGCTTGATAACGTTGGCAACATACGGTATTGGCCAGTTGATTGGATTTTGGGTAGCCGGTTATGTAAGTAAATACTATAGTGCGTTGGCTCCGGTCAAACTAGAAAAGGGTGTAACGCTGACAGCCGAGGAAACAGCGGCTAGGATAGCCCAATATGGTAATTTCTGGCAACACGTTTGGATTGTTCCTGCTATCATCGCAGGTATAGTCGCTGTACTGTTTATGTTGTTTTTCAAAAACGATGCGAAAACCAAAACTTCAAATATTTAAAGCGATGACACAAGACAGAAGAAGTGCCATAAAAAATGTATTGGTAGGTTCCGCAGCATTGGCAACCGCTGGGTTTTCCGGTGCAAGTGCAAAAAGTCCAAAGTCAAACGAAGAAAAAAATATGCAGTTGAAAGGCAATATCAACCACTCCGTTTCGTGGTGGGTTTTTCAGGAATATGGTTTGGATACGGTATGCAAAACAGTCAAGGAAATAGGATTAAAAGGCATCGACCTTGTCGGTCCGAAGGAATGGCCTGTTTTGCAAAAATATGGTTTGGATTCGCCTATTTGCAATGGAGCAGAACTGGGATTATACGATGTATTTAACGACAAAAAATTTCACACAAAACTCATTCAGCAATATTCGGAAATGATTCCATTAGTTGCCAAGGCTGGTTATACCAACTTGATTTGTTTTAGCGGTGCTCGTCGTGGCATCAATGATGAAGAAGGTTGGAAAAATTGTACAGAAGGTTTGCAAAAACTGATGGCTTTGGCGGAGAAGCACAAGGTTGTTTTAGTAATGGAATTATTGAACAGTAAACACGACCATAAGGATTATCAATGTGACCGGACTTGGTGGGGCGCGGAGCTTTGCAAAAAAGTGGGTTCTGAAAATTTCAAGTTGCTGTATGATATCTACCACATGCAGATAATGGAAGGTGACCTGATTCAAAACATACGCGACTTTCATCCTTATATTGCGCACTACCACACAGGTGGCGTTCCGGGCAGAAATGAGATTGATAACACGCAGGAAATATACTATCCTGCCGTAATGAAAGCTATTGTGGCTACGGGATTCAAGGGATTTGTAGGGCAGGAATTTGTTCCGACCGCGAAAGACAAGTTTGCCTCATTGCGAAAGTGTATTGACATCTGTGATGTATAGTACGACATATTGTAACTTTTATAATTTTTTCTCCATATGAACACTAGAAGGCAGTTTTTAAAACAAGCAGGAATATTAGGTGCGGCTATTGCAATCGTTCCCGATAGTGCGTTTGCTAGAACTAGACATACTCCGATAGGAATCCAACTATACACGTTAAGGGACGAGATACCAAAAAGCGGTATTGAAAATGTTATTGCGGGCATTGCCAAGGCTGGGTACAATCAAGTAGAAACTTTTGGATTGTCCAAAGGAAAATATTTTGGACTGTCGGTAGAGGATTTCGGCGCATTGTTGAAAAAGTATAAGCTCACAACACCTAGCGGACATTATGGAATCGACGGTTTCTTCAAGACTGGCAATTTTGATGAGTTGGATACAGCCATCAATGCCGCCAAGGTATTGGGACAACAGTACGTTACGATTCCCTATATCGGAGACGATTTTCGTAAGACTCCAGATGAGTTGGAAAAACTGATTTCCAATATACATCTAGCTGGCAAGCGAGTTGCCGATGCAGGATTGAAACTCGCTTATCATAGCCATAGTTTTGAATTTGACAAAGTTGGTGGCGTGATGTTCTATGGCCGTTTGTTGAAAGAATCAGACCCTGCGCATCTTGATTTGGAACTCGATTTGTATTGGGCAATCCGTGCTGGACAAGACCCCGTTGAATGGTTTGGAAAATATCCAGGACGATTCAAGCTTGTTCACGTAAAGGACATGGACAAACAAAATAGTCATCTAACCACGGAGGTTGGAAAGGGCAGTATTGATTTCAAGAAAATATTTGCTGCAGCCAAGTTGGGCGGAATCCAGCACTATATAGTCGAACAGGAAAATTTTGCGATTCCGGCTTTTGAAAGCATTACGGAAAGTGCGAAAGCGCTACGTAAATTATTAAAAAATAAATAATCATTACATGAAAATAAAGTATAGTCTTTCACTCGTCTTATTATCATTTATGATGACCAATATACAGGCGCAAAATGCCAAACCTGAAGATACGGAAGTCTGGAGTCCAGAACCTCCAAAGGTAACACCATCAAAGGTTATTTACGCAAAGCCTCCTTCTGACGCAGTCGTTTTGTTTGATGGAAAGAATCTGGACGAATGGGTGTCCAATGCGGATAGAGATAAACCTGCAGACTGGACAGTAAAAAGTGGTATTCTCACCGTGAATAAAAATGCAGGAAACATCGAAACAAAGAAAAGTTTTGGCAACTATCAATTACATATTGAATGGTGTATTCCCAAAAATATTACCGGCTCGGGGCAGGGAAGAGGTAACAGCGGTATTTTTCTGGCCTCATTGGGAAAGGGCGATCCTGGCTACGAAATTCAGGTATTGGACTCGTACGACAACAAGACGTATGTCAATGGAATGGCGGGCAGTATTTACAAACAGTTCGCACCGCTTTGCAACCCGACTTTGAAACCTGGCAACTGGCAGGCCTACGACATCGCCTGGAAAGCTCCGACATTTAACGAAGACGGCTCTGTAAAAAGTCCAGCTACTGTAACTATTTATTTAAATGGAGTTTTGGTGCAAAACAATGTCGCGCTCCTTGGTCCAACGCAATATATCGGAAAGCCTTCTTACTCAGTCAAACATGGTGCAGCTCTAATAAAATTGCAAGCACACGGCGACAAAAGTGAGCCAATAAGTTTTAGGAATATTTGGGTGAGGGAATTGTAAATTTTGTGTATTTATATAGAAAAGGTTTTCTCAATATGAACTATATTGGGGAAACCTTTTTTAGTATTGCTAAATTTTTGTTTATGAAAAAAATACTTTTATTGATGATTGCGAGTATTGGATTATTGTTGTCGCAAGCACAAAACAAAAAAGCCATTTCTCTTTTTAATGGCAAGAATTTAAGTGGTTGGACAATACACGGTACGGAGAAATGGTACGTGGAAAAAGGCGAACTGGTGTGCGAAAGTGGACCGGACAAGCAATACGGCTATCTTTCCACTGAAAAAGACTATAAAAATTTTGACCTGACATTGGAATTCAAACAAGAAGCCAACGGAAATAGTGGCGTGTTTTTCCGCTCGAGTATTGACGGCGTAAAAATCAATGGTTGGCAAGTAGAAGTCGCACCCAAAAACCTTTTTACCGGAGGTGTTTACGAGTCTTATGGTCGCGGTTGGCTCATCAAACCTAAAATAGCGGATGAAAAAATACTGAAAGAAGGTGAATGGAACAAAATGCGTATTCGTGTTATTGGCGAAGAGGTTACAACCTGGCTTAACGGACATCAAATGATTCAATTGAAAGACGAAAAAATCGGTACGGGCAACGGTTTCATCGCATTGCAGATACACGATGGCGGCGGAATCAAAGTACGCTGGAAAAATTTCAAACTAAAGGAATTGTAAATTTCTGGCCCTCAACACTATTAAAACCATATCTTTATCGCTTTAAAACACTTGTAATATGTTATCAAAAACTATCCAGGAGGCGTTAAACAACCAAATATTAATGGAAGCCGAATCTTCGCAAGCTTATTTGGCAATGGCATGTTGGGCAGAGATTCAACCAGGATTGGAAGGAGTAACCGACTTCTTTTATCTACAGTCAGACGAAGAACGTCAACACATGCTGAAGCTCGTTCGTTTTGTCAATGAACGTGGTGGTTTCGCAGCGATTCCTGCGCTGCCACAGCCTATGCTTACGTTTCCGTCTATAGGAAAATTGTTTTCCGAATTTCTGCAACATGAGTTGAAAGTTAGTAATAGCATCAATGATTTGGTTCATCTTTCTTTAGCTGAAAAAGATTATGCTACGCACAACTTTTTGCAATGGTATGTCAACGAACAGATAGAAGAAGAACGTACAGCAAGAACGTTGAACGACAAACTGGAAATGATTGGAGACGATAGAAGCGGTTTGTATTTGTTTGACAGAGATATAATGAACGTAACGACTGGAAAGTAGTTTCCTATATAATTTGATTTGAAACCATCGTCATTGACGATGGTTTTTTAATTTTTGGAGCGATAAGTTTTATTCTACCAAAAGACGGTATATAGTGCAACTAAAATCCCCAATATCAATATCGAACAAATGATAAATGAATTGGAGACTCTGAAATAGGCTTTCTCAACGATAATCGGATTGATATTGTTTTTGGATTTTGGATTGCAAAGACTCACGATGACCATTAATATTATCGTAAAGAAAAAGGTAATCAGCATCCTATTCAGAAAAGGAATATCTGGAAATGACCCGTTTGTCCAATTAGGTAAAAATTTCAATATTGCGGAAAATGGAATGGTTGTTATTGCAGCAGTAAGCGCGGCTGCAGAAGTGGTCTTTTTCCAAAACATACCCAACAGAAATATAGCCAATACGCCCGGTGAAAAGAAGCCAACATACTCTTGTATAAATTGATATGCTTGATCCAATGATTTCAATGCTGGCGCAATCAGTGCCGCAATTAACATGCAAACAATAACTACGTATCGACCTGTTCGGACTAGTTTGGTTTCAGACGCGCTTTTGTTGATGAATTTTTTGTAAATATCCATTGAAAAAATCGTCGATATGCTGTTAGCTTTCCCTGCGAGCGAAGCGACTACTGCGGCCGTAAGTGCTGCAAATGCTACACCTTTTAGTCCTGTTGGTAAAAGATTCATCAATGTAGGATAGGCATGGTCGGGTTTAATAGTTCCGGTTGTAGCGTCCAGCATTTCCGATGCGAATAAACCTTTTTTGTGTAATATATACATAGTAATTCCCGGTAAAACTGCAATCACCGGAATCAATAGTTTCAAGAAAGCTGAGAACAAAATTCCCTTTCGTGCCGTGTCTAAATCCGCACCCAAAGTACGCTGTACTATATATTGGTTGCATCCGAAATATGCCAAATTATTCACCAACATGCCTCCAACCAAAACGGATATGCCAGGAAGCTCGGGATAGTATTGGTCTGTTTTTTTTAATATCAAATGAAAATGTTCGGGTGCTTCTTTTCGCAGTACACCTAACGTCTTCAATACGTCGCCATGATAACCGAGTTTGTCTGCTAATAATGTCAATGCCAGATAAGTTGTAATCAAGCCTCCAATAATCAATACTATAACTTGCACGACATCCGTATAGCCAATCACTTTCATCCCACCTAGAGTCACGATAATCGAGCAAAAACTTAATAGTGCAATACTCCATCCAAAACTTAAATCACTGATAGAAGATATGGCTAAAGCTCCTAAATAAATAATGGAAGTCAGATTGACAAATACATATACCAATAACCAAAAAACAGCCATGACCGTACTTACTCTGTTGTCGTATCGTACTGACAAAAATTGCGGCATTGTAAATATCTTGTTCTTGATATAACCAGGCAATATGAAAACAGCTACCAATATCAATGCAATACCAGCCGTCCATTCATAACTAGAAATGGCAATACCAATCGCAAAACCAGAACCGCTCATACCGATGAAATGTTCGGCTGATATATTGGATGCTATTATCGACGCACCGATTGCCCACCATGCCAACGAACCTTCTGCCAAAAAGAAATCTTTGGAATCCGTAGTCTTTGATTTTTTCTTTTTGAATATATAGTATCCATACAATGAGACTGCGATAAAATAAATGGCAATCACTATATAGTCTGCAGTATGCAATTGATGCATTGGTTCTTTGTTTTTTGTAATAATTAATAAGCAAATATCAAACAGTATTTACTTAAAATGTAGATTAAATTAGCTCATCTAGCATAACCTTTTTATTTCCATTTATCGCGCTCCTGCTAATTCGAGCTTAATTGAATATAAATTAGTTTAATATTAAAATAAAAATGGCAATTTGATAATAAAAATGACTTTTAAGTATAAATATTCGATATTGAATATATTATATTTAAATAAATATTTAACTATTTTACAATTTGTTTAATATTTTTAATAATTTCATTCGAAATGCTACACAATTTCAATTGTGACATTATATGAAAAATCTCGTTAAGGCTCTTCATTTCTCATATTTTCTAACATAAACGTTTACTTATGACTACTAAAAGATTCATTCCTTTTGCGTGCCTTGTTGCCATTGCTATTGCTGCCGGATTTATTCATTCTGCTCCGGATTATAGTGGCCCGAAGAGTTACAATGCAGCGGACATCGCTTGGATACTGGTTGCTTCCGCACTGGTATTTCTCATGACTCCGGGGTTGGCATTTTTTTATGGAGGAATGGTCAACCGAAAAAACGTGCTGTCTACAATGATAAAAAGTATTGTGGCCGCGGGGATTGTCAGTGTATTGTGGATTGTAGTTGGTTATAGTTTGGCATTTGGAGATGATATCGGCAAAGGTCTTATTGGAGACCCGAGAACGCATCTTTTCTTTAAAGATGTCGCTTCTGGAGAACCGGTAGGGGGTATTCCCAAATCCTTGTTTGCGGCGTTCCAATTGATGTTTGCGATTATCACGCCTGGGCTTGTCGTGGGTGCTGTCGCAGAACGCATCAAGTTTACTTCCTATATATTGTTCATTGCTATTTTTCATTTGTTTGTCTATTGTCCATTGGCGCACTGGGCTTGGCATCCGGAAGGTTTGTTGGCCAAAATGGGCGTATTGGATTTTGCCGGAGGAACGGTTGTTCATATTTCGGCAGGTATGGCGGCATTAGCAGGAGCCATCGTACTCAAACAAAGAAAATCCAGAATCATGCACCAGGCAATCGCACCTGCCAATATTCCTTATGTATTGATTGGAACAGGATTGCTGTGGTTCGGCTGGTTTGGATTCAATGCCGGTTCTGCTCTGGCAGCCAATAGTCTAGCTGTTTCAGCATTCTTAACGACCAACACAGCGGCTGGTGCAGCAGGACTATCATGGATGTTTTACGATGTCATCAAAGGTAAAAAACCATCGGTTTTGGGTTTTTGTATTGGTGCGGTAGTGGGGTTGGTAGCGATTACGCCCGGTTCTGGCTTTGTCGGTATTCCGCAAAGTATTGTGATTGGGGTGGTAAGTGCAATCATTTCCAATATAGCCGTTGGCATTAAGGAAAAATCCAAGCTGGACGATACGCTAGATGTATTTCCATGCCATGGTATAGGCGGTATTGTCGGAATGTTGCTAACTGGCGTTTTTGCAACAAAATCAGTCAATTCGGCTGGAGTGGACGGATTGTGGTTGGGTAATTTTTCCTTTTTCTTTACACAGCTTAAAGGCATGTTGATTTCCGTCGCTTTTAGTTTTATTGCTGCTTATATCATATTCAAATTTATCAATTTTATTGTTCCCATTCGCGTAAGTGACGCAGAGGAAGAAGCCGGACTCGACGCTACACAGCACAACGAGAAATATTTCCAGGGACACCTGATTGCCGTCAATGGCGAAGAATCAGAATTATAATATAAAACTCGTTGCGCATTTAGGGTCAAATTGTTCATTTTGAACGAGAATTCTCACTCGAAATGACATATATTTTTAGCTCTTTTTTCTTCCAAATGCGTAACAAGTTCATAAAATAAAAAACAACCTCTATACACAAGCATTTTAATCTCGACACTTTTATCGTTTAGAAGCCACACATAAACTGACTGCTTATATTATCCGGGTCTCACATACGGAGTGTGGCTTCTTGTCTCTATACTACACACAATCAATCATTTAAAAAAACAATTTATGAGAAAGAAAACCTTTTCTTGGATGTTCGTATTCTGCGGAATTTCAAGTGTAAAAGCACAAACGGACTCTACCAAAAACTACAAAATTACAGGCGATGTAGACATCTACTATCGACACAACGCAGGTGGTTACAAACACCCGGACAGTTACACCAGTTTTACGCAAACCGCCAATTCGTTCGAGCTGGGAATGGCTTCGCTCAAACTGGAATCATCTGCATTGTCCGACAAAGTGAATGCCGTGATTGACTTGGGGTTTGGTAGTCGTGCGAGAGACTTTTCCTACAATGACAGCGGAACGATGGCAATGATTAAACAGGCCTATCTCGTTTACAAACTGAATGACCATGTAAAATTCACAGCCGGAAAGATGGCAACTCATATTGGATATGAATTGGTCGACCCGATGTACAACAACAATTATAGTATGAGTTATATGTTTACCAATGGGCCGTTTTTTCATACCGGAGCAAAAACAACCATAAATTTCGGGAAAATGGAATTTTCTGCCGGCGTTGCAGACCATTTTGACCAAACCATTTCAAATTCCAGCACGAGGGATTTGTTGGGACAATTGATATATGCACCGAATGACAGATGGTCATATTCCCTGAACTATTGGGGTTTTTACGGAGTGAATAGTTTGGATCCGGTATTGGGCGTAAAAAACCTGACACAACTGGATTTTGTAGGTTCGGGTAAAATTTCGGATGATTTTCATATTGGTTTAAATGCGACTGTACAAGTATTGACAAGACCCAATGAAGAGGTGGGTGGATTTCAAAACAAAAACTGGTATGGCGGTGCAATCTATCTCAACTATGACCCTAACGAAAAAATATACGTCTCCTTTCGTTCAGAATATATACACGATAAGGATTTGGTAAAATTTTCCAGTACTAGTGTAACTGCGCAGACCTTGACATTTGATTATAAAATCGGTCCACTCAATCTTATGCCGGAAATACGATATGACAGAGGTTCGGATGCAATTTTCTTCGATGCGAACGGTAATACTAAAAAATCAACGTTTTCAGTAATATTTGCAGCTATTTACAAGTTTTAGTACATCAGAAAGAGAAAAACTAGAATATAGGAGGTTTCTCCCTAACGGTCGCAACGACGTTCAATTTTTTGAATGTTTTTTAAATAATGAGCGAGGCACGAGCGAGAAATCTCCTACAATAATTAAAACATTTTTAAATACATAACGGCTCATCATATATTCAGCTATTACAAAAAACAAAAGTGCGGCACATTGGCCGCACTTTTTACAACCCCATATTGTTACTTTTTACAGATTATCAATTACGCTATTCAACGTTGCACTTGGACGCAACGCTTTTTCTGCTTTAGCATCATCCGGTTGGTAGTAACCGCCGATATCCTGCGGTTTGCCTTGCGCCGCAATCAATTCTTCATTGATGGCAACCTCGTTTTCAGTTAAGGCTTTTGCTATTGGTTCAAATTTTGCCTTTAAGTCTGCATCTTTTGTCTGTTTGGACAATTCCTGCGCCCAATATAATGTCAGGAAGAAATGCGAACCACGGTCATCAATCTGTCCAACCTTACGAGCTGGAGATTTGTCATTTTGCAAAAATGTTTCAGTCGCAGCATCCAGCGTTTCCGCCAAAATCAAAGATTTCGCATTGTCCTGTGTCTGGCCCAAGTGTTCAAAAGAAGCACCTAAAGCCAAATACTCACCCAATGAATCCCAACGCAGATAACCTTCTTCCAAGAACTGCTGTACGTGTTTCGGAGCAGAGCCGCCGGCACCCGTTTCAAAAAGTCCGCCGCCTGCCATCAATGGAACGATGGACAACATTTTAGCCGAAGTACCTACTTCCAATATCGGGAACAAATCTGTCAAATAATCACGCAAAACGTTACCTGTCACAGAAATAGTATCTAATCCCTGACGGATTCTTTCAAATGATTTTTTCGTAGCATCTATCGGAGAAAGAATAGAAATATCCAAACCTGTAGTATCAAATTCGGGCAAATATTTCTCTACTTTTTTAATAATTTCACGGTCATGCGCACGATTTTTGTCCAACCAGAAGATTGCAGGTGTATTGGAAAGGCGAGCTCGAGTCACCGCCAATTTTACCCAATCCTTGATCGGAGCATCTTTCGCTTGGCACATCCTGAAAATGTCACCCTGCTCTGATGGTTGTTCAAATAAAACATTGCCATTCTCGTCCGACACCTTAAAAGTACCATTAGCCGACGCTTGGAATGTTTTGTCATGAGAACCATATTCTTCGGCTTTCTGCGCCATCAAACCTACATTAGGCACAGACCCCATCGTGCTAGGATCTAATGCACCATTCGTTTTGCTGTCTTCAATAGCCGCTTCATAAACACCTGCATAACATCTGTCGGGAATCAATGCTAATGTATCACGTTCAGCACCATTTTTGTCCCACATCTTGCCTCCAATACGGATCATAGCCGGCATGGATGCATCGATGATAACATCGGAAGGAACATGAAGATTGGTAATACCCTTATCTGAATTAACATACGCCAAATCCGGTCCGGCAGCGATAGCCGCATCAATGGCAGATTTCACTTCCGCTTCTTCCGGCTGTCCTGCGATTTTCGCATAAACATCTCCCAAACCATTGCTGGTATTGACTCCCAACTTTGTAAAAAGGTCTGCATATTTTGCAAAAAGATCTTTGAAATAGACTTCCACAATCGCTCCAAACATGATAGGATCGGACACTTTCATCATCGTCGCTTTCAAATGTGCCGACAACAAAACGCC
>JAATFC010000096.1 GCA_015655435.1 Chitinophagales bacterium
ATATAAAGTGCCATTCAACGATATATTGGATTCTTTGCAATCGGAGGTGGATCATTTGGATTTTTCCACACCTGACAAGGCATTGGAATATAGTTATGATACATGGGCTATGGGTGAGATTTTTCGCATAGTAGGAAAAGGAGATTTGGCTAAAAAATATTTAGATAAAGCTTCAGATTATAAACAATATTGGAACAAAGACTTTAAGGATATCACGCAAAGAGATGTTGACCGTATGCAGGCTCGGCATCTGTATCAAGGAACTATCTGGCAGTATCGTTGGTTTGTTCCATTTGACGTCAAAGGCTTGATAGCAATGAACGGCGGCAATGAAAAATTTGAAAAAGAACTGAACTATTTTTTTGACAATGACTTGTACAATCATGCCAATGAACCTGACATACAAGTCCCGTCCTTATTCAATGCGACGAGAGAGCCATGGCGTGCGCAGGAACTCATGCGTCGATATGCAGTGGACACTGTTGTCCAATATTATTTCAACGACAATAGTCGTGGTATTGACCCTTTTGTTGACCGTATATACAAAAACGAACCTAAGGCTTACGTCCGTACTATGGACGATGACGCAGGTGCCAATTCGGCTTGGTTTGTATTGGCTTCGGTGGGACTATATCCTGCGTGCGTTGGTTGGCCTGTTTACTATGTAAGTGTTCCCTTGTTTCCCAATATAGCAATTGATTATGGAAAAGGAAAGAAGCTGACAATTAAAGTGGATAATTTTGGAGAAAAAAATATTTATATACAAGACGTATTTTTGAATGGTAAAAGACTAGAAAAAAATTATCTTACGCAGCAAGAGTTACAAACAGGTGGACAACTTGTTGTAAAAGCCGGTCCTCAACCAAACAAAAAATGGGGAATGGAAAATCAATGGATTTCTTCACTTGAAATGCCTTAACTATATTGAAACAAATAAACATGAAAAAAAAGTATCTGGCTTTTTTATTTGCTTTAGAAATTGCCAATTTTGCCCAGGCTCAATTGGTGACTAAAGTTACAGACCCTGTGGATTATGCCAATCCATTGATGGGCACGGATTCCAAACCCAGCTTGTCCACAGGTAATACATATCCAGCAATTGGACGTCCATGGGGAATGAATTTTTGGACAGCGCAAACAGGGAGGAATGGAGACGGTTGGCAATATGTATATGCTTCCGATAAAATCAGAGGGTTCAAACAGACACATCAACCCTCTCCGTGGATGAACGATTACGGTGTATTTTCCATCATGCCTATTACTGGAAATAGCAACAACTTTGATCAGGAAAAACGTGCAAGTTGGTTTTCGCACAAAGCAGAAATAGTAAAGCCTTACTATTATAGTGTGTATTTGGCTGACCATGATGTAACAACGGAGTTGACTGCCACGGAGCGTGCGTCCATGTTTCGTTTCACATTTCCAAAAACGGATAGTGCTTTTATAGTCGTAGACGCATTCGACAAAGCATCCTATATAAAAGTAATTCCATCCGAAAATAAAATCATTGGTTATTCAACTCAATACGCAAGGGGGCCTCTACCTAAGAATTTCAAGAATTATTTTGTTATTCAGTTCGACCACTCGTTCACAACGACAGGTACATGGAGCAATCAGGATTTGTATAGGGGACAAAATGAAATAACAGACAAGCATGTAGGTGCTATAGTTGGATTTCCTAGCCTAAAACGAGGAGAGAAGGTAATCGCGAAAGTTGCATCCTCATTTATTAGTGCTGAACAAGCGGAACTGAATCTGAAAGAATTAGGTAATGATAACTTTGAACAGGTTGTCGCTAAAGGAAAGGCTTCTTGGAACAAAACGCTTGGCGCTATTGATGTTTCCGGTGGAACGATAGACCAGGTTCGTACATTTTATTCTTGTTTGTATAGAGCTGTATTTTTCCCTAACAAACTATATGAAATAAATGCGAAAGGAGATATAGTACACTGGAGTCCTTACAATGGTGAAATCCTTCCTGGATATATGTTTGGCGGTACTGGATTTTGGGACACATTCCGCGCATTGTATCCGTTTCTAAATTTAGTATATCCTTCCGTTAATAAGGAAATGCAGGAAGGACTAGCTAATGACTATAAAGAAGGTGGTTTCTTACCAGAATGGAGTAGTCCCGGATTTGCGGATATCATGGTTGGTAACAATTCCGCTTCCGTAGTAGCAGAGGCATATATCAAAGGCTTGCGTGGTTACGATATCGAAACGTTGTGGAAAGCCGTGACACACGGTGCAAACAATGAAGGTCCGATGGGTGCCGTGGGTAGAAAAGGTGTGAAATATTACAATAGTTTGGGTTACGTTCCTTACAACGTAGGCATCAATGAAAATGCTGCACGTACATTAGAATATGCCTATGACGACTATGCAATCTATCGTCTGGGTAAGGCCTTGGGGAAACCCGAATCCGAAATCGGTATTTATGCAAAACGTGCCATGAACTATAAGAATCTTTTTGACAAATAGCATAATCTGATGCGTGGAAAAAATGAAGACGGTACATTCCAGTCTCCGTTTAGTCCATTGAAATGGGGTGACGCTTTTACAGAAGGAAATAGCTGGCATTATTCATGGAGCGTATTCCAAGACATGCAAGGTTTGATCGACTTGATGGGTGGAAAGAAAAATTTCGTAGGTATGTTGGATTCGGTTTTTGTGATGCCACCGACATTTGATGATAGTTATTATGGTGGCGTGATTCATGAAATCCGTGAAATGCAGATTATGAACATGGGGCAATACGCGCATGGTAATCAACCAATCCAACACATGATTTATCTCTACAACTATGCAGGAGAACCATGGAAAACTCAATATTGGGTACGCGATGCTA
>JAATFC010000178.1 GCA_015655435.1 Chitinophagales bacterium
AACCTACCTTTTGAAGACCATACTTTTGATGCGGTGACGGTTTCTTTTGGCGCGCGTAATTTTCAGAATTTGGAAAAAGGTTTGAAAGAAATGCTCCGAGTATTGAAACCCGGCGGCAAATGTGTCATCATCGAATTTTCCCGTCCGAAACAGTCGTTTTTCAAAGGGATTTACAAACTATACATGAACGTCGTAACGCCCAATATCGGGAAAATGGTTTCAAAAAACTATGAAGCTTACGAATACCTCAACGAATCCGCAAAACATTTCCCCGAAAGAGCCGACTTAACTAAAATCATGGACAATTGTGGATATGCCAATACTAAATTCATCCCTCAGACAATGGGTATCTGCTGTATTTATGTCGGAGAAAAGAAAGCATAAGGCAAAACGCCTAATGCAGAATGCTTATACATTTACTCTCTTTTTCTATCTTAGATAAAATGCTTTGGAGGTAAGCCATTCAGAGAAAATCATTTCATATCTCATTACGCTTTTTGCATTAAGCGTTATGCCTGGTTACATCATTAAAATTGAGATAATCAGGTGAGCGGATCTCTACCCCGGCTTTTGCAAATACATCCATCACAACATGCATCAAATCTGAATGTATGAAAAACATATTTTCGGGTTGATTGATGTAAGCATTGAGTTGATAACCCACATTATAGTTATTGAAACTTTTATGCAAAACAAACGGTTTGGGTTCTGTCAATATGTTTTCCGTTTTGCTTGCTGATTCCAACAGCAATTCCGTTACTTTTCGCCAGTTGACCGCATAGTCAATTGTCACTTCCACTTTTATTACCAACGATTTGCAGCGAGGGTCGCGAGTCGATTCGGAATAGTTGATTGTCTTCCCGTTCAGTATCGCCGTATTGGGCAACGTGATGTCTTCGTTTTGCAAAGTGCGCAAACGTGTAACAAGGAGATTTTTTTCAATAACAAATCCGACACTATCGCCAATTTCAATCCAGTCGCCAATCTTGAACGGTCGCATATACGTAATCACCAAACCCGCAATCGTATTGGCTATCGCCGAAGAAGAACCAATGGAAATCAATACACCAATAAAAACCGAAACCCCCTTGAACACATCCGAATGCGCTCCCGGCAGATACGGAAAAATCAATACTATAGTCAAAACTATCAATACAAAACGTACGATTTTGTAGGTCGCCAATCCCCATTCCGCATAAAAACCTTTAATGCGAAGATTACCCAGTTCGATTTCTTTTGCCAAACTGAACAGCGTTCTGTTTATCAATCGATATGCGACTATAATCAATACGATTATCAATAGTTTGGGTAGATAGTTGATGAACGAGTGAATGACTTTTACTATCGGAAACTTAAACCAGTCAATGATTTTGGTTGCCCATGCATGCGTATATGGAAAGCGACTCAATATAAAAGTGAATGCACAGTACACTAACAAAACAATCACAACCCAACGCAAAACTTTCAGTAACTGCAACAAAAAAAACAATACATGCGACCGGCTGAAAAGACGATAGTTGTTGATGCGGATACCACCGATTTTGTTGTTTTTGTTTCGGATTACTTTTTTGACCAAAAACATAAATCCGCGGTTCAACAGATAAATCGCCAACAACATCAACGTAATCGCCAATACGGCCATACCAATACGACCCAGCGTTTTGTTCCAACTATTGTTTGCACGATTACCGACTATTGATTGGTCAATGGCTCGTCTATATTGTTCCAATAGTGTGTGCAGGTCTTTGTTTGCCCATATTGCGTCAATATAAGTCACCGCCGCAACCACTTCCCCATTATACAAAACCAATGAAATATCTTCATGAAAATCCGTCCGCAGGGAATCCGATTCATATTTGGGTAGGTCATAAAGATGTTGCAGTTTGGATTCCAAATCCTTCGCTCTTCTGCTCGCATCATACGGACCTAAAGATGCGTAAACGGTGAACAATGTATCATTGAAAAAAAGCACCGGAACTCCTGTAGTATTGGCGCGCAGAGCTTCAATAGAGTCCTTTGCTATGGAGACATACATGGAATCCTTTGCCTGCAAGGAATCCAGCTTTTGTTTGAGGATTTTTTGTTCGGAAGTAGAATGTCCTTTTTGTAGTTGACGCTGCAAAATGTCTAACGTGATGGAGTCTTTCAAATGCTGAATTTCCCGCTCTTTTAGCGTGTTTTGGAACCATTGTTTCTGCATCAATGCGGAAGAATCCACTTTGTCTTGCGCACCGACTTCATTGATAGCTAGCAAACCGACGAAGGTCAGACACAGCAATAAAAATTTATGTAAAATGTTTTTCCTCTTCAAATGTTAGATAGGTTTTCTTTTGTCCAATATACTTAACGCAAAAGATGCGTTTATGTTGGTTATAGTAAAATACTATGCAAAAAATACCCCATAAAAATAGGGCATTTTATTGCTAAAATGCCCTATTCGTATAGTTTTATTTGTTATCGGATTATACTTTTATGTAGATTTTCTTTTTGTCCAATACATAAACTATAAACCAGTAAAACGCAATATTGATAATCGCATACATCAGCGAACCGTTTCTTTCGTCCGCAAAAACAGGTTGGCAGATTGTATGGTACAACCAACTGAGCGGATTTTCGTAGGTGGGTTTTCCTGTTGCCGCTGTTCCTATTTGCCAACGGATAAGCCATAGTATTCTCGGTAAAAATCCACTCAAACAGAAGATAAACAAAGGATTTTTTCCAAATACATCAAAGAACTTGGTCAGCCAGTTCTTTACACCTTTAAACTCAATCAGGTAAATAATCGTAGCAATAATCATCATCGCCAATCCGGTTGTGTACACGACATAGCTGCTCGTCCATATTTTTTTGTTGTAAGGAAACCATTGTTCCCAAATGATTGCGACAAAAAGTGTCAATACCGACGCGACGAACAGGTGCGTCAACATTTCGTAAGTCTTTCCTTTTGCCTGAATATAGTTTCCCACAAAATATCCAAACACTACTTGCACTATTGGAGTCAATCCACTTGCCAATCCTTCCGGGTCAAAAGCCAGGCCTTCGCCTTTGTACATGTGCGTTTCGCCCAATATGGACTTGTCTACATTTGTCCCGAACCAGCCTTGCAGACTATAAGGGTCGCCCGACGCGCCGAACTGCCAGCATACCCACCAATATATGAGGAGAAACGCTACGCAAATCCCCATCGCAGTTTTCGGTTTGCAATAATAGGCAATCAACGAAGCAAAGAAATAAGCCAACGCCGTACGCTGCAATACGCCCATGATACGGATATTTTCCCAAGCCTTAAATACCAGATGTCCCGTATCGTCATATTTGACAAAAGGCGACCAGTTCAGAAACAAACCAATCGCAAAAATCAATATCGTCCGTTTTACTGTTTTTTTGTAAAAAGCGGCACTTCCTCCTTCCCTGAGACGCGGCATCACAAATGCCATCGCATTGCCCACCGCAAACAGGAAGAACGGAAACACCAAATCCGTCGGCGTACAACCATTCCATTTTGCATGGTCCAGCGGCTCGTAAATATGGTCCCAAGACCCGGGATTGTTCACGAGAATCATCAGCGCAACCGTCGCGCCCCTAAACACATCCAGCGAATAAAACCGTTCTTTTTTCATATGTAATCTTAGAATTTAGCTTACGTTTGGAAAAGCTAAAGATAATCGAAATGAACAATTACTACGTACACTCATCGGCTTTTGTCACACAGCCCACCGAAATCGGAGAAGGTACGCATATTTGGCATTTTTCGCACATACGCGAAAACGCCCGCATCGGACAGCACTGCAATATTGGACAAAACGTGTATGTCGACACAAACGTAACCATCGGCAACCATGTAAAAATACAAAATAATGTATCACTCTACAATGGCGTTGTCTGCGAGGATGACGTATTCATCGGACCGTCCGCCGTATTTACCAACGTCATCAATCCGCGCGCAACCGTAGAAAGAAAAAACGAATTTAAACAGACCATCGTCCGAAAAGGCGCGACAATTGGTGCGAATGCAACTATTGTCTGCGGTAACGAAATCGGTCAATATGCGCTTGTCGGAGCTGGATGTGTCGTTACAAAAAATATAAAACCCTATGCTTTGATAGTTGGAAACCCAGCCCGGCAGACAGGCTGGGTCAGCGAAAACGGACAAAAATTGGATTTTGACGAAAAGGGCTTGGCGACTTGTCCAGAAACGAAGGAAGAATATCGTTTGGAAAATGAGGAAGTGAGGAAATTATAAGTTCACACGATTCTGTTCATCTTGGGAAGAAGTGCGGCGGGCATTTGCAGCTTTTACTTTTTGGTTTCCGAACTTGTAAACAAAACTCAACGTAACACGTCTCGCCTCCCACTTATTTACCCAATTGATATCCAAACCGCTGCCTAAATAATGTGCGCGATAAGCAGACTGCGACAAAATATTAGTTGCATTCAACTTAATCGTTCCTTTGTTATCCAATACTTGTTTTTGGATTCCTAAATCCCAACCATAACCGTTTTTCATACGTGCCAATCCTTGCGTACTCGGAAACGAATACCAAATGGAAGTTTGGATTTTAATGGAACCTGGCAAGCTAAATGTATGGTTTGTATTGACATCCCCACCCAGGGAATGTGCGTCATATTGATAACCAGAAATAGTTGATTTTCCTTTATACCAAAATACATTGGCACTGTTTTCAGAAGACCACCATTTCTTAATATTTATAGTTGCAAAAACATTTAAGTAAATATTATCCTGTGAGTTAGTGTTGTCATAGGTATTGACGACTTTTCCCGTAGTGGAATCCTGCAAAACCGCATTGGTAATAATATTGCTTGCATGACTATAACTCAAAGACGTATACAAGAACTGTTTGTATCCATGCTTTAATTCAAATGAATTACTAAAGGATGGTTTCAAAAAAGGATTGCCAAGAAACGATGTATATGGGTCAATATAACGAACAAAAGGATTGAGCGTTTCGTAACCAGGACGGTTTATCCTACGTGAATAACTTACGTTCAAATCATTGTTGTCATTAAGTTTGTACGTTCCAAAAAGAGTCGGAAACAAATTGAAATAGTTTCTTTTTTCAATACGGTTTAATGTTATGGAATTTGCGTTACTTCTAGTCCATTCGC